>DATENZ010000124.1:0-19737 GCA_035274625.1 Gaiellaceae bacterium | reverse complement strand
GCCTGCGCCAGGCGCTCGGCACCGCCGCGCTCGAGGCGGGCGACGGCGGGCGGAGGGGCGGCTGCGGCCGCGGCCCGGTCGTAGGCGCGGAACACCTGTTCGAACCGCCTCCGGGCGAGCACTCCGATCTCGACCGGTGCGGCGAGGGCGCCGAGGAGCCCGCGCGGCTGCACCTCGACGTCGTAGCGCAGTAGCGTCCCCGGATCGGTGCGGACGAGCTCGACGCGGACGCGCATCTCCTGCAGCGGGCCGCTGCGGTAGCGGCGGACGACGCCGAACCGCTCCGGGCGCACCCACTCGAACGGCTCCTCGTCCCACTCGATCGGCACCCCGTAGCGGCGGAAGCGCAGCCGCCGCGCCTGGACGCGCTCGACCGAGGGGAGGTGCGTGTCCCGGTTGAATCGGTTCGTGTCCGCGACGAGCGGCCAGAGCTGCTCCGGCGCCGCCTGGAGCCGCCACTCCCAGTGAAATCGCCTCGGCCTCACGCCCGACATCTTCGCGCGAGTTGCGCGTAACGGATCGGCCGCCGGTGAGACTGGAGCAGCATGAAGACACTCATCGCCGTCGTCGGTATCGCGATCGCCGCGGCGCTCGCGCCCGCCGCGCTCTCCTCCGCCGGTGCGGAGCGCGGCACGCTCACCGCCCACTCCTCCCGATTCGGGTCGATCCTCTTTGACGGCAAGGGGTACGTCCTCTACGCCTTCACGAAGGATCCCCGCGGGCGCAGCGTCTGCAGCGGCGCCTGCGCTGCCGCGTGGCCGCCGTATATCGTCAGCCGCGCGCCGCGCGCCTCCACGGGCGTCAAGAGCTCGCTGCTCGGCACGACGCGCCGGGCCGACGGGAAGCTCCAGGTCACCTACGCGGGAAAGGCGCTGTACTACTACGAGGGCGACCGCCGCCCCGGGCAGATCCTCTGCCAGAACGTCTCGGAGTTCGGCGGGCTCTGGCTCGTCGTCCGCCCGAGCGGCGCGCTCGTCCGCTGAGCCTCAGCTGATCCCGGGGATCGGCGCGCAGGCGACCCGGCGTCCGTTCGCGACGACGGCGAAGACGTGGCGGCCGTCGGCCACGGTCGCCGCCTCGACGGACGCCCCGCGGAAGCGCAACAGCCCGCTCGAGGCGAACGCTCCGGCACGAGTGGCGCGGCCGCTCCCGACGACGGCGAAGCTCGCGCTCGGCCGGGCGCACGTCCCGGCCTGCAAGAGCACCCGGACGGAGGCACGCGCCGGAAGCCTGCTCAGCCGCACCCACACGAACGTTCCCTTGCCGACGCCCTGGTAGCTGACCGTGCCGCGGACGCTCGCTGCCGTCAGCCGGACCGACTCGCGGGGCGCCCGCGTCACGTAGAGCGGGATCGCGAAGCCGAGGTTGCCGCCGCCGCAGCGCGCCGTCACCAGGTACCGGCCAGGCGCGGCCGAGCGGCTGACGTGCGCCACCGTGCTGAACGATCCGCCGCGCCGCACCGCCGTGGCTGGGCCGCCGACGCCGGCGAAGCCGGGCCCGGTGAACGCCCGCGCGAGGATCGTCACCCTGTCGCCCACCGGGCAGTCGCCGGCGTTCCCCGACACGGGGATGCTCGCCCCCGGCGCCGCAACCTGCGTGCCGAGGTGCAGCGACGGCTGCGGAGCCGCCGCGGCGAGCAGGACGAGCGCGTGGACGACGGCCGTCATCCGGATGTCGCCGCGGCGCGGGCGAACGCGGCGAGCGTCCTCGTCACGTCGTCGTCACTCGTCTGCCAGTTGCTGACCGAGAGGCGGATCGCCTGGCGGCCCTCCCAGACCGAGCCGCTCATCCACGCCTCGCCGCTCTCCTGGACGCGACGGAGCACCTCCGCGGTCCGCGCATCCGACTCGTAGCGGAAGAGCACCTGGTTGAGCACGACCTCGTTCAGCACCTCGGCGCCCGTCGACGGAAGCTCGCGGGCGAAGCGGGCGGCGTGGGCGCAGCAGCGCTCGACCAGCTCGGCGATCCCCGAGCGGCCGAGCTGCCGGATCGCCGCGTAGACGGTGAACCCGCGCGCGCGGCGCGAGAACTCCGGCGTCCAGTCCATCTCGTCCCGCGGGCCGCCCTCCCCTGCATGGATCAGGTAGTCGGCGTACACGGAGATCGCCCGGCGGTGCGCTTCCGGGCGGGCGCAGAGCATGATCCCGCAGTCGTACGGCACGTTCAGCCACTTGTGGCCGTCCGTCGCCCACGAGTCGGCACGCTCGGCGCCGGCGCAGAGGTGCGCGAAACGAGGACTCGCCGCCGCCCACAGGCCGAACGCTCCGTCGATGTGCAGCCAGGCACCGGCCTCTTCCGCAGCGTCCGCAATCTCGTCGAAGGCGTCGAAGGAGCCCGTGTTCACCTCGCCGGCCTTCGCGCAGACGATCGCGGGCCCCTCGTGGGCTCCGAGCGCTCCGCGCAGCGCGTCCGGGCGCATTCGGCCCTGGTCGTCGGCCGCGATTCGCTCGATCGAGCCGGTGCCGAGGCCGACGAACCGCAGCGCCCGCGGGAACGTCGAATGCGCCTTCTCGCCGGCGAAGACCCGGATCGCCGGCGCGCCGGTCAGACCCTTCTCCTCGACGTCCCAGCCGACCTGGGCGAGTACGTGGTTGCGAGCCGCGGCCATCGCCGTCGCGTGCGCCATCTGGGTTCCGGTCACGAAGGCCCACGACCGAGCGCGTGGAAGCCCGAGCAGATCGGCAACCCAGCTGCCTGCGATCTCCTCGACCGCGGATGCGGCCGGGCCGCCGACCCACAGGCCTGCGTTCTGATCCCACGCGGACGTCAGCCAATCCGCGGCGAGCGCAGCCGGGACCGCGCCGCCGATCACGAAGCCGAAGTAGCGGGGACCGGGGATCGCGACCGCTGCTGCGCTCCCGACCTCGGCGAGCTCGGCGACGACGCGGTGCGCATCCTCCGGGCCGTCGGGCACCGGCCCGCCCAGGCGGTCGAGCAGCTCTGCCGCATCGACCTCCGGCAGGACCGGACGCTCCGACAGGCTCTCGAGGAAGTCGGCGGCCGCATCCGCGGTCTGGTGGAGCAGCTCGCGCATGCCGAGAAGCTACCCGCCGCGGATCTGGCTCAGCGTCGCCCGCGGCGTGATCGCCTCCGGGTCGACGCGGAGCTCGAGCAGCGCCGGCCGCCCCGCCCCGAGTGCCTCCTCGAAGGCCGCGGGGAAGTCGTCGCCGTGCTCGACGAGCGCGCCGTGCGCGCCGAAAGCGCGGGCGTACGCGACGAAGTCCGGGTTGCGGAGGTCGGTGGCGACTCCGCGGCCGAACTGGCGCTCCTGGTGCATTCGGATCGTCCCGAGCATCCCGTTGTTGACGACGAGGACGACGATCGGCGCGCCGTACTGCACCGCGGTCGCGAGCTCGTGCCCGCTCATCAGGAAGTCGCCGTCGCCCGACACGCAGACGACCGCGCGCTCCGGGTGGAGGAGCTTGGCCGCGATCGCCGCCGGGATGCCGTAGCCCATCGCTCCCGCGCAGGGGGCCAGCTGCGTTCCGTACCGACGGAACTCGTAGAAGCGATGGCACCAGACGGTGTAGTTGCCGGCGCCGTTCGTGAGCACGGCGTCTTCCGGGAGGCGCTCGCGGAGGTGCGCCAGCACGTCGCCGAGCTGGACGTCGCCGGGGAGCGGGTCGTGCCGCAGGTTGGCCAGGTAGTCGGCGCGGGCCTCCTCGACCAACGCCGCCCGATGCGCGCCTTCGACGGGCCGGAGCTGCGCGGCGAGCTCGGACGAGCCCGACGCGATCGCCAGATCGGCCTCGTAGACCCGCCCGAGCTCGCGCGGATCGGCGTGCACGTGGATCAGCGTCTGACGCGGCCGCGGCGGCTCGAGCAGCGAGTACTGCCGCGTCGCGACCTCGCCCAGCCGCGTGCCGAGGGCGAGCAGGACGTCCGCGTCCTGGATGCGCTGCGCGAGCTTCGGGTCCATCCCGATCGTCAGCGGCCCCGCGTAGGCGCGCGAGCCGTTGTCGACGTAGTCCTGGCGGCGGAAGGACGCGGCGACCGGGACGTTCGACGCTTCGGCGAACGCGATCACGTCGCGTCCCGCCTGCTCGCTCCAGCCGCCTCCGCCGACGACGAGCACGGGCCGCTCGGCCGCCGCGAGCAGCTCCAGCGCCCGCTCGACGTCGCCGGGCGCGGCGGAAGGGCGCGCGGGGACGTAGCGCGCCGCGTCGGGGACCTCGGCCTCGTCCGCCTGGACGTCCTCCGGCAAGGCGACGACGACGGGGCCCGGCCGGCCCGAGGTCGCGGTCGCGAACGCCTCCGCGACGAGCTCCGGGAGCCCGGCGGCATCGTCGGCGAGCGCGACCCACTTCGCCATCTCCCCGAACAGCCGGCCGTAGTCCAGCTCCTGGAACGCCTCGCGGCCGAGGTGCGCACGGGGCACGTGGCCGACGAGCAGGACGAGCGGCGTCGAGTCCTGGTACGCCGTGTGGATTCCGACGGCCGCATGGGTCGCTCCGGGCGCGCGCGTGACGAGGCAGAGGCCGGGCCGCCCGGTCAGCTTCCCGTACGCCTCGGCCATGTTCGCCGCGGCGGCCTCATGACGGGTCGTGACGAGCCGGATCGGGCTCTCGCCGATCGCGTCCAGCACGCCGAGATAGCTCTCGCCCGGGATGCAGAACGCGGTGTCGACGCCGTGGACGAGCAGCTGGTCGACGAGGATGCGCGCGGCCGTGCGCTTCAAAGCGTGATTCGCCGCTCCAGGTAGACCGTGGCGCGCTGCAGCTTCGGCCGCTCGTCGTCGGCGGGATCGACGTACCGGATCGTGCGCTTTCCTTCCCATTCGGGCGGGAGAAGCAGCACCCGGACGAACGCGGTCTCCTCCGTCTCGGAGGCGGTCGCGAGCACGGGCTCGGGGCCGAGCTCGAACCACGCCTCCCCCGGTCCGTACTCGTGCGACTCGCCCCCGGCCTCGATCCGGATGCGTCCATGGAGCAG
Organism: Gaiellaceae bacterium; assembly: GCA_035274625.1. Classification (GTDB taxonomy): domain Bacteria; phylum Actinomycetota; class Thermoleophilia; order Gaiellales; family Gaiellaceae; genus DATBLE01. The sequence continues at coordinate 14,805 of DATENZ010000124.1, read as the reverse complement.
GTAGCGGATCCCCGGACCCGGATGCGTGTGGCGATACGCGATCCCGCCCGGCGGGAAGTCGACGCGGTCGTGCCGCATCAGCCACCCGTCCTGGACGCCGACCGGCGCCGCGAGCAGGGCGTCGGGCGGGGGGTCGTCGAGGAGCTCCCAGACGAGCTGCGTGCCGTCGTCGAGCTCCTGCTCGACCGCGTTCGCGGCACCGTGCCCCGTGCGCGACAGCGCGAGGATCAATGGAAGTACTGCCCGCCGTCGATCACCATCGTCTGGCCGGTGATGAAGTCGGCGTCCGCCGTGCAGAGGAAGACGACGGCGCCGACGACGTCCTCCGGCACCTGGTCGCGCTGGATCGTGCGCGCCGCGACCGAGACGTCGCGCAGCTTCTCGACCACCTCCGGGTGTGCCTCGACGCCGGCGCTCATGGTGAAGCCCGGCGCGACGCAGTTCACGTGGATGGAGTCCTTGCCGAGCTCCTTCGCGAGCGCGCGGGTGAACGCGACGATCGCGCCCTTGCTCGTCACGTAGTGGAGCAGGAACGGGACGCCGCGGAACGGCGTCCCCGACGAGATGTTCACGATCTTGCCGCCGCCCTGGCCGCGCATCACCGGCACCGCGGCGCGGCAGGTGAGGAACATCGACGCGACGTTGACGTCCATCACCCGCCGCCACTCCTCCAGCGGGATCTCCGTGAACGGCCGCATGGCGAGCGACGCGTACAAACCGGCGTTGTTGACGAGGACGTCGAGCCGGCCGTGGCGCTCGACCGTCTCGTCGACCATGCGCTGGACGTCGCCCTCGTCGGACACGTCGGCGCGGATGCCGCCCTCGGGCGGGTTCAGGTCTGCGACGACGACCTCCGCCCCCTCCCGCGCCAGCCCGTCGGCGATCGCGCGCCCGATCCCCTGCGCGCCGCCGGTGACGAGCGCGACCCGCCCGCCCAGCTTCACGGGTGGCTCGACCGGTGGCAGCTTCGCGCGTCTAGGTCGTGAGCTGCAAGCGAGGCAAGGACGCAGGGAGCGCCAATATCGAAGTGCGATATTGGCGCGACTGAGGACGCCGCATCGCGCCGCAGATCACGGGCCAGACGCGCACTAGCTGCCCCCGGTCGGGTCACCTAATCGGCGAGAACGCGGTCGGGACGAGGATCCGGTTGTGCTGGGTGTGGATGAGCGGCTGGATGCGGGCGAGGAACGCCTTCCAGGTCTCGTCCGCCTGCAGCTCCGCCCGGCGCCGCTCCCGCTCGGCGTAGCTGTCGTAGCCCCAGAGGCTGGTGTACATGGAGAGGGCGCCGACGTCGGTCGTGAAGGCCGCGATGAATCCGCCGAGGTAACGCTGCGCCAGCTCGATGCCCTCCGACTCGTACAGGCCGACGAGCTCGTTCAGCTTCCCGGTGAAGACGTGGTAGTCGCGCTGCTCGACGATCACGGCGGCGATTCTATGGATACTCCGCCGGATGGCCTTGCGCGAGCGCCTGGCGCCTCCGGTCCTCGAGCTCGTCCACAAGGTGCTCGAGCGCAAGCCGTTCATGATCGAGCTGCGCAGGAAGCTCGTCGCCGGCGCCGCAGGCCGCGTGCTGGAGGTCGGCGCCGGCCCCGGCTTCAACCTCCCGTACTACCCGGGCGACGTGGAGGAGGTCGTGCTGACGGACGACGTCGCGGGGATGCTGCACCGAGCCGAGCGGCGCGCGCGCGTCGCGGCGGCGAGCGTGACGACGAGACAGGCTCCCGTCGAGCGGCTGCCGTTCGAGGATGCGTCCTTCGACACCGTGGTCGCGTCGCTCCTCCTCTGCTCGGTCGACGACCAGGATCGTGCGCTCGCCGAGATCCGTCGCGTCCTCCGGCCGGGCGGGCAGTACCTGTTCCTGGAGCACGTCCGCTCCGAAGTGCCGAGGATCGCCGGACGGCAAGACGCGCTCGAGCCGATCTGGCGCGTGATCGGATTCGGCTGCCACCCGAACCGGGCCACCCTGTCTCGGATCGAGGCGGCGTTCCGGGTCGAGGACGTGGAGCGCGGCGAGCTACCCGCCGGCCCGAAGATCGTCCGCCCGTACGTGCTCGGCCGGGCGATGACTTTCCGCTCCTGACGGCGTCTACTTCCACGACCCCTGATCCGAAGGAGGAGCACATGCCCGGCCGCATCGTCCACATCGAGATCCCAGCCGACGACACGGCGCAGTCGCAGGAGTTCTGGGGCTCGCTCTTCGGGTGGCAGTTCCAGTCCTACCCGGGCCCGAGCGAGTACCACATGACGCAGATCGGCGAGCAGCAGGGTGCTGCGATCACGAACATGGAGCCCGGCAAGCAGGGCACCCGCGCGTACTTCGACGTCGACGACATCAACGCCGGCGCCGCGCGGGTGAAGGAGCTCGGCGGCGACGCAAGCGATCCGATGCCCGTGCCGCAGATGGGCTGGTTCGCGACCTGCACGGACCCGCACGGGAACGAGTTCGGCCTCTGGCAGAACGACGCGAACGCGCCCGGCCCGACGGGCTAGCAACGCAAGCAGTCGCGGAGCTCGTGCGGCGTCAGCGTGCGCCGCCCGAGCTCCTCGGCGCTCGGGACGCAGTCACGGACGGCCTGGAGCACCGTCTCCGCGCTGTCAGCGAACGGGCTGAGGATCTTCGTTCCCTTCAGCAGCACGCGGCCGGGGAGCGGCGCGGCGAACGCGGCGAGATGGGCCTCCGAGTAGCCCTTCGCGCGGAGCAGCTCGTTCGCCTCGTCGATCACGCCTTCAGCTTCTCGCGCAGCAGCTCGCTCACGACCTTCGGGTTCGCCTTCCCGCCGGTCTCCTTCATCACCTGCCCGACGAAGAAGCCGAGCAGACCCTCTTTGCCGCCGCGGTAGGCGGCGACCTCGCCGGGATTGGCCGCAAGGATCGACTCGGCGATCGGCTCGAGCGCGGCCGTGTCGGTGATCGCGACCTGGCCGAGGTAGGCGTCTGTGGTGAACCCCGGTTCGGCGCTCGCGGCGACCGCCTGCTGGAGCGCCTCGCGCGTCAGCTCCTTCGCCGCCTTCGCGATCTTCGCCAGCTCGGCGACGTTCGCCCCCGCCGGGATCGGCTGGTTCATCGCGAAGTTGAAGGCCTCGCGCGCGCCGACGTGCGCCTCGATCAGCGTCGCGTAGGCCGCGTCGCGCTCGGTCGTGACGAGCGCCCACGCGTCCGCGACACCCAGCTGGCCGGCGTGCCGCTCGACGCGCGCCGACGGCAGCTCCGGCAGCTCGCCGCGCAGCCGCTCGACGAGCGCCGGCTCCGGCTCGAGCGGTACGAGGTCCGGCTCGGGGAAGTAGCGGTAGTCCTCGGCCTCCTCCTTCGAGCGGTGGGGCGTCAGCGTGTCGGTGTCGGGCTCGTAGTCGTAGGTCTCCTGCTCGACCGTCCCGCCGTTCTCGTACAGCGCGATCTGCTCGCGGACAGCAGCCTCGATCCCGCGGGCGATGAACGCGAACGAGTTCATGTTCTTCAGCTCCCAGCGCGTGCGCAGCTCGTCGGCGCCGGACGGACGGACGGAGACGTTCGCGTCGCAGCGGAGCGTCCCCTCCTCCATGCGCGCGTCGGAGATCCCGAGCTCGACGATCGCCTGTCGCAGCAGCTGGAGGAAGCGGCGGGCGTCGTCCGCGGAGCGCAGGTCCGGCTGCGTGACGATCTCGACGAGCGGGGTCCCGCCGCGGTTGAAGTCGATCAGCGATCGCCCGGCGCCGACCTTCCGCCCCGTGCCGCCGCCGACGTGGACGGTCTTCGCCGCGTCCTCCTCCAGGTGGGCGCGGACGATTCCGACCTCGAGGTCGCCATCCTCGCCGGGAACGGTGACGCGACCGTTCAGGCACAGCGGCTCGTCGTACTGGGAGATCTGGTACCCCTTGGGCAGGTCGGGGTAGAAGTAGTTCTTGCGGTGGAAGACCGCGTGCGGGGCGATCTCGCAGCCAAGCGCGAGCCCGAGCTTGATCGTCCACTCGACCGCCGTCCGGTTCGCGACCGGCAGCGCGCCGGGGTGCGCCAGGCAGACGGGGCAGGTGTGCGTGTTCTCCGGCGCGCCGAACGAGGTCGCGCAGCGGCAGAACATCTTCGTCCGCGTCTTCAGCTGGACGTGGATCTCGAGCCCGATCACCGGCTCCCAGGTCATCGCCCCGCTCCGGCGCCGGCAAAGCCGGCACCTCCGCTCATTGTGAGCTCCGTCGCGCCTACGCTCATCGCAACCGCTCGGGCACGTAGTCGAAGGCGAGTGCGCGCTCGAGCGCGTGGCCGGCGCGGAAGAGCGTGTTCTCCGAGAGCTGGGCGCCGATCAGCTGGAACCCGACGGGCAGGCCCTCCGAGAGGCCGCACGGGATCGAGAGGCCCGGGAGCCCCGCCATGTTCGACGGGATCGTCAGGAGGTCGGCGGCGTACATCGCGAGCGGATCGTCGGCGCGCTCGCCGAGCGGGAAGGCGACGGTGGGCGAGGTCGCGGCGACGATCAGGTCGAAGCGCTCGAAGACGGCCGCGTGCTCGCGGATGATCATCGTCCGCACCTGCTGCGCCTTGCCGTAGAACGCGTCGTAGTAGCCGGCGGAAAGGGCGTAGGTGCCGAGCATGATCCGGCGCTTCGGCTCGTCCCCGAAGCCCTCGTTGCGCGTGCGCTCGTAGACCGTCGTCAGGTCGTCCCCGGCGGCCCGGAAGCCGTAGCGGACGCCGTCGTAGCGGGCGAGGTTCGACGACGCCTCGGCCGGCATGATCAGGTAGTAGCAGGGCAGCCCGTAGTCGACGGAGCGCGGGAGCGAGCATTCGTCGACCTCGGCGCCGAGCTCTTCGCAGAGCTCGACGGTGCGGGCGACCGCGTCGCGCACGCCCGGCTCGATCCCCGGCGCTTCGCGCATCTCGACCGGAACGCCGATCCGCAGCCCCTTCAGGCCCTCGTGCTCCGCCGGGGGGACCTCGACCTCGGGCACCTCGACGGTGGTCGAGTCGCACGGATCGCGGCCGGCGATCACCGAGTAGAGGAATGCGCAGTCGCGAACCGTCTTCGCCACCGGTCCGACCTGGTCGAGCGACGAGGCGAGAGCGACGATCCCGTAGCGGCTGACGGTGCCGTAGGTCGGGCGCAGGCCGACGTTCCCGCAGAGCGCGGAGGGCTGCTTGATCGACCCGCCTGTGTCGGAGCCCAGCGCCCAAGGCGCAAGTCCTGCCGCGACGGCGGCGGCCGACCCGCCGCCGGAGCCGCCGGGCACGCGCGTCGGGTCCCACGGGTTCCGCGACGGGCCGTAGGCCGAGTTCTCCGTCGAGGAGCCCATCGCGAACTCGTCGGTGTTCGTCTTCCCGAGCAGCCGCAGACCGCGGCCCTTGCAGCGCGCGGCCACCGTCGAGTCGTACACCGGCACGTAGCCGGCGAGGATCCTCGAGCCCGCGGTCGTCTCGACGCCCTTCGTCCCGATGATGTCCTTGAGCGCGATCGGGATCCCTTCGCCCGCGCCGTCGCAGAGACGCACGAAGCAGTGGAGCTCCTCGTCCCGCTCCTCGATCGCCGCGCGGTAGGCGTCGAAGATCTCCTGGCTCGACGCCTCCCCGCGCTCGAGCAGGTCGTTCACCTGCTCGGCGGTCATCCGGAGCGTGTCGATCATCGCCGCGCCCCTGTCTCGGCGCAGCCCCCCAGGGGGGAGCACGAGGCCCCCTTGCGAACAGCGTGCCAGCCCGCGGCGCGCGTGTCTGCGTCGGATGTGTGCCGAGTCGTGGTCATACCGGCGGCACGCCGAAGAAGCCGCCCTCCGGGTCTGGGCCGTTTGCGAGCGCGTCTTCGGACGCGAGGGACGGGCCTGGCTCGTCCTCGGCGAGCACGTTGACCAGATCGAGTGGGTGCGACGTCGGCGGCACGCCCTCGAGGTCGAGCTCGGACACCTTGCCGACCGCCTCGAGGATCGCGCTCAGCTGGCCGCGGAAGCGCTCGATCTCGTCCTCGGTCAGCGCCAGCCGGGCGAGCCGGGCGACATGGAGGACTTCCTCTCGACTGATCTCCACCGGCGGTCACATCCTCCCAAAGTCCTTGCCGGAGCGGCAAAAAGAAAGGGCCCCCTTTTCGGAGGCCCTTGTACGGTTCCGAAAGGGAAGCTCTACAGCGGAACAACGTTCGCGGCCTGCAGGCCCTTCTGGCCCTGCACCACCTCGAACTCGACCTTCTGACCCTCGGTCAGCGTCTTGTAGCCCTCGGACTGAATCGCGCTGAAGTGAACGAAGACGTCCTCGCCTTCACTCCGCTCGATGAATCCGTAGCCCTTCTCGTTCGAGAACCACTTCACTGTGCCCTCAGCCAAACCATCCTCCTTCAGAAAAAACAAACGACGGCCCGGGCACCGAACCGCCGACCTTGGTTGAAGCGCGCCGAACCTTAGCGAGCGCCCCCTGGGAACGCAAGCTGGCCCCTCCGGTAGCGGCCGGCCTTGACGGTGTTCCGGAGCAGCATCGCGATCGTCATCGGGCCGACGCCGCCCGGCACCGGCGTGATCAGGCCTGCACGTTCCGCGGCGGCGGGGTCGACGTCTCCCTTCAGCCCGCTCTCCGTCCGGTTGATCCCGACGTCGACGACCGCGGCCCCCGGCTTCACCATCTGCGGCTCGATCACCCCGACTCGTCCGACCGCCGCGACGACGACGTCCGCCTCGCCCACCTCCCGGGCGAGGTCACGCGTCCGCGAGTGGCAGATCGTCACAGTCGCGTGTGCGCGGAGGAGCAGGAGCGCAGCCGGCTTCCCGACGATCGTGCTGCGGCCGACGACGGCGGCCCGCGCTCCCTGGAGCGGCACGTCGTACTCCTCCAGCAGCGCCATCACGCCGAGCGGGGTCGCCGGGACGAACGTCGGCTCGTCGAGGTACAGCTGACCGGCGTTCGCCGGGTGGAAGCCGTCGACGTCCTTGATCGGGGCGACCGCCCGCAGGATCGTCGGCTCGTCGATCTGGGCCGGCAGCGGGAGCTGGACGAGGATGCCGTCGACGGCGTCGTCGGCGTTCAGCGCCTCGACGAGCTCGAGCAGCTCCGCTTCCGTCGTCTCCGCCGCCAGATGATGGTCGTGCGGCGTGATCCCAGCCTCGTGCGCGGCCTCGTGCTTCCGCCGGACGTAGATCTCGGAGGCCGGATCGTCCCCGACGAGGACGGTCGCCAGCCCGAGCGGGCCGAGCTCGGCCACCTCCGCGGCCACCTCCCCGCGGATCCGCGCCGCCAGCGCGGCTCCGTCCATGGTCGTCGCGGCCACGGGGCAAGCGTAACCCCGCACCCGCCGGCTGCGTTTAACCAGCAGATGCCGGGGACGCGTCTACGACATCCACCCGTGTACGAGGTCGAGACCGAGCTCTACGAGCCCGGCCCGCCGCCCGCGCTTCCGCCCGAAGAGCCCCCGCCGTCGCGCGAGCTCTGGCCGTGGCTGCTCGTGCTCCTCGTCCTCGTCCTGGCGGTCGCGGGGGCGGCCTACTACATCTCGAACCGGGACGATCAGCGCGCAGCCCGCGGGACGACGACCGTTGCCGAGGCGGCGGTACCGCTGCCCGCGCCGCAGGCGAAGAAGCAGAAGGCCAAGCCGGTGCAGCCGACCCGGGTCGCGCTACCGAGACTGATCGGGCTGAAGGCGCCCGAGGCGCTCTCGACGCTTCGCAAGCTCCAGCTGACGGGCGAGGTCCGCGGCGCGTTCTCGACGAAGCCGCCGGGCGTCGTCATCGCCCAGGCTCCCGCGCCGGGCGCGAAGCTCGCGAAGAACGCCTCGGTCCAGCTTCAGGTGTCGAAGGGCCCGCGTGACGTCCCGGTGCCGGACCTCGTCGGCCAGCAGCGCGACGACGCGGTCGCGACGCTGAAGGCCGCCGGCCTGAAGACGAATCTCGCCAGCGTCCCGAGCCCGCAGCCGGAGGGCGAGGTCGTCGCCCAGCACCCGGCGGCCGGGACGAAGGCCCCGTCCGATTCGGCGGTCCGCCTCAACGTCTCCTCGGGCAGCCCGCCGGAGGCGGCGAAGGAGCCCGCCACGGCTGCGCAACCTGCGCCGCAACCGAAACCGGCGCAGAAGCCGAAGCCGACACCCACGCAGAAGGCTCGGCCGACGCCGAAGCCGACGCCGCAGCAGCCGGCAGCCCCCGTCACCGTGACGGTCCCGGACCTCGTCGGCGGCACACTCGCCTCGGCGCGCTCCCAGCTCCGCGCGGAGGGCCTCGTCACCGAGATCAGGCGCGTCCCGAGCCAGGAGCCGAAGGACACCGTCACGGGCCAGTCGCCCGGAAGCGGCACGACTGCCAAGAAGGGCGACCACGTCTTCCTGACGATCTCGCTCGGGCCGACGGAGCAGCAGTCGACGGCGCAGCAGGGAACGCAGCAACCGACTGAGCCCGCCGTCCCGAACGTCGTCGGCGAGGACCAGGCGACCGCCGCGGCCGATCTGCGCGCGGCCGGCTTCAAGGTCGCGGTGCTCGACCAGCCGACCGACGACCCGGCACAGGACGGGATCGTCGTCGACCAGTCTCCGGCCGCGACGACGACTGCCGCGGCGGGGTCGACGGTCACGATCACCGTCGCCCGCGCGAGCGGGTAGCGGCGTTTCGCGCCGCGCGACGGCGGCGATACGGACCGCATGCAATGGCCGAGATGGCTGCGGCGCGGCGAGCGTCACCGCGCCGACAAGCAGCAGGGAGACGTCCACGCGCTCGATGTCGAGGGCGACCCACGGGGCGGCGTCCAGTCGGAGGAGTACCGGCACGCCGACCCGCGTGACGTCGTCCAGGAAGGCGACGTCGCGATGAGCGGTCCGGGCGGCGCCCCGCAGGAGGGCACGACCCCCGAGGAACGCCGCGCCGAGCAGCGCCAGTAGCGTTTCGCGACTTTTCCGAACGAGCAGAACCGGGCCAGGGGGGTTCCTTTCTCGCAGGCTCAGGAGGCGCAAGAAATGATTCGTTGGATCGTTCTGCTCGCGAGCATCGCGGCGGCGCTTTCGCTCGTCCTCGTGGGCGGCTCCGGCGCGGTCGCCCAGACGAGCGTCCGCTTCGGCGCGCCGGTCTACGTGGACCAGCAGCTCGCCGGTGGGGAGCCCGAGGTGATCGCCGACACGCTGCACGGCAAGCTCGTCTACAGCTCACACGAAGGGACGACGCACCTGTACCGAGACGGGTACACGATGTCGCCCTGGGGCGACTTCCACTTCGTCAGGAACTACTGCAACCAGGTCAACATCTGGAACTCGTCAGACGGCGTCAACTGGTTCCGCGCGGACTACCTCGGGAGCGGTTGCCCGCAGAACCCGAGCCAGAACACCGGCTTCAGCGACCCTGACCTGACGATCGACGCCGGCGGACGGCTCTACAACACCGGTATCAACCTCGCGAACGACGCGATCTTCTCGTCTCCGGACGGAGGCACGACCTGGGATCGCGGTACGCCGTACTGCCACAACGGCGACCGGCCGTGGCTCGCAGCCGGCGCGGCCGATCAGGTCTTCATGAACTCGAACACGCTCGAGGGCGACGCCAGCGGGCAGCAGATCTTCGAGTCGACGGACGGCGGCTCGAGCTGCAGCACGACCGGCATCTCAGGCGTCGGGACGACGTCGGACGGCTGGTCGTACAGCGGCGTCGGGAAGCTCTACTACGTGAAGAGCACGAAGGGGTTCGTGATCCCGGCGTACTTCACGAAGAGCGGCAAGTTCGGGCTCGGAATCGTCACCTGGCGGCCGGACCAGGCGGACCCGACCGTCGTCGTGCCGCATCGCGGCATCGACTCGACGTCCGAGTTCTCGCACTGGCCGGCGATCGCGCTCGACCGGAAGGGAACGATCTACCTGGTCTGGGATCCCGACAACCGCCAGGCCGGGACGAGCGGCGGCTGCAACGGGGCAGCCACGCCGGCCCCGAACTCGATCCAGATGATCTACACGAAGGACCTCGGGAAGACGTGGTCGAAGCCGATCACGGTCACCGCGCCCGGCAATGCGCGCGCGTTCTGGCCGTGGGTCGCGGCCGGCTCGGCCGGAAGCGTGTCGGTCGTCTGGTACCAGACCGGGCCCGGACAGCTCCCCGACAACGACTGCCAGGCTGCCGACATCTACGTCTACGAGGCGACGATCCTGAAGGCGACCAGCAATGCGAGCCGGACGATCCAGCGGACGAACGTCGTCGGCCGGCCCGTCCACAGCGGCCTCGTCTGCCAGGGCGGGACGACGTGCGTCGCGACCGGGCAGGATCGCCGGCTCGGCGACTACTTCACCAACGCCGTCGACGCCCGCGGCTGCGTGATCATCGCGACCGGCGACACGAAGCTCACGGACCCGACGACCGGGGCGCCGTATCCGACTGCGCGCCCGCTGTTCGTCCGGCAGAACGGCGGCCCGAGCCTCTACGGCGCGAAGAACTGCGACTCCGAGTAGGCGCGGAGGAGATCGGGTGGGTGGAGCCGCGGGAAGGCGGCTCCACCCACCGGCTATCCGCCGCAGAACGCCGTCACCGCCGCCCGGCGGAGAGCGGCGTCGGCGGCAACGGGTAGCAGATACGCGTTCCAGGCGACGACCGCCTGCCTGCGGCCGTCGCGCGAGCTCCACGCGATCGTCACGACCCCGTTCAGGTTGCCGGTGTGCCCCCACGCCGGTCCGCAGCGGGTCGGGTACACGGCGAGCCCGAGCCCGTAGCCGTCGCGAACGGTCTCCATCGCCGCGAGCTGCTCGGGCGGCAGGAGGCGTCCGCCGAGCAGCGCCGCGAGGAACCGAGCGAGGTCGCCGGCGGTCGAGACCACGTCGCCGGCAGCGCCGGCCCAGCGTGCGCTGCGGCGCTCGAGATCCCGCGGCTCGGCGGTGGGATCGACGATGCCCTGGTGCGCGGGCCGGTCGTGGCCGTGCACGTGCGGGCCGGCGATGGGGCCTGCCTCGTAGGTGGTGCTCCCGAGCCGAAGCGGCCGGATGATCCGGTCGCCGAGCTCCGCCGCCAGGCCCCGTCCGGTCGCGCGCTCCACGATCAGCACGAGCGCGAGGTAGTTCGTGCTCGAGTAGCGGAACGCGCCGGGCGCCGTCGTCCGGGCCTCGGCCGCCGCGAGGGCGACCAGCTCCTCCGGCGGCAGATCCGACCTCGAGCCCGCCAGCACCTCCGGGTCGTCGGCAACATCCGGAAGCCCTGAGCGGTGCCCGAGCAGGTCGCCGATCGTGATCCGGTCACCCTCCGGCAGCAGCCCGGGGAGCCACCGCTCGGCCGGCTCGTCGAGGCGGAGGCGCCGCTCGGCGACGAGTTGAAGGACGACGGTCGCGACGAAGGTCTTCGTGACGCTGCCGATCCGGAAGCGGTCCGCCGGGCGCAGCCTGCGGCCGGCGGCGACCTCGGCGAACGGCCGGCGCGAGGCCGACGACCGCTCCGCCGCCGCACGCCGCGAGGACGACGACCGCCGGAACGAGCCACCAACGCACCACCGGTAGTTTCGGCCGTTCTGCGGAGGCGGGCCCGGGCGGAGCCAGCCGCAATGGCTCCGCCGCCCCCCAGCAGCCCGCGCTACTTGACGATGCGGTTGTTCCTGACCTTGAAGCTCAGCGACGCGCTGTTGTTGTCTTCGTCCAGCTCTGCGACCGTGTTCGCAGGGTCGACGACCGCCTCGACGACGTGCGTCCCGTTCTTCTTCGCGGCGCTCCAGGCGTCCGAGGAGACCGCGCTACTCGTCGAGCCGCCCGCCACCTGGGCGATCGTCCGGTCGCTGCCGACCGCCACGCCGTCGACGAGGAACCGGACGGCGACGTTCGGTGCCGACGCCTCGCCGCCGTTCGCGACCTTGACCGCGAAGGTGACGCTGTCGCCGCCCTTGGCCCGCTTCGCGGACACCGTCGGCGCCGAGACCGTCAGGTCGGGCTTCACCGGCGGCAGCGTCGTGTCAAGCTCGATCGCGAGCGCCGGCCCGATTCGACCGAGCGCGCCGGTGCCCGGCGGATGCGACAACGTGGTCGAGTCGAGGAACGAGGTGGCGACGTGCCCGTCCGGGAGGATGACGACGTTCTGGAAGTCCATCCGCGGGTTCGTCAGCGCGCCGACGCTCGACCCCGCCGGGTTGTCGCCGAGGCCGACGCGGTACCGGCGCATCAGCTGCGCGGTGTCGCCGGAGATGTCGAACTTGTAGACCCAGTCCTGGTTGTTCAGGCGGAGTGCGATCGCGCCGATGCCGACGGACTTGTTGACCTTGAAGTCGGTCAGCCCGCCGAACGGCAGCGGGTACGTCGCGGATGTCCACGTCTGCCCGCCGTCGCTCGAGATGCGGTACTCGAGCTGGTTTGCGCCGGCGCTTCGGACGTTGTGGATGCGGCCGGCGGAGTCGACTTGGATGTACGTCGGCGGCGGCGCTCCGCCCGGGAGCGTCCACGCGTCCCACGTGCGGTCGGCGGAGTCCATCAGGTAGACGCCGCCGGCGTTCGACGACGTCGTCAGCGCGTGCTGCGGCCCGAGCGGCGTCGCCGGGGCCGACCGGATCGGCTGGATCCAGTCGTTCATCGGGTCCGCGACCGTCGGGAACCAGGCGGTGAGCGGATTGTCGTTCTGCCCGTCCAGGAACGGGCTCGAGATCTCGGTGTACGAGAGCCCATCGGTCGTCATCAGCATCGGGTCCTTCACGCCGGTCCCGCCCTGGACGACGGCGACGTAGGGCACCGTGTCGGCGCCGAGCCCGATCGCGAACGGGCCCGGGATGACGGTCAGCCACGGCCGGTCGTAGAACGGCTCGTGAATCGGGTTGTCGAGCGTGAACCACTTGCCGGCGACGGTGTCGTACTTGTAGGCGACGAAGTGGTCGCCGGAGTACGCGTCCCAGGTCATCCCGATCACGTCGCCGTTCGGCGCCATCGCCATCGACCCCTCGCCGTTGACGAGCGGGTTGAGCGGCTGCACCGATTTCCACGTCAGGCCGCGGTCGTCGGTGTAGTTGATGAAGCTGCCGCCGACGTCGAACAGGCGGCCGTCCCGCGAGACGCCGAGGTGGTTCTCGCAGCAGTTGCCGGTGTCCTTGACGACGCGCCACTCCGTCGTCCCGACGCGGTCGTCCACGGCCGACGCGAGCTTGCCGTAGTCCGTCGTCGAGTCCGCGATCGACATGGTCGAGGTCTCCTTCGTCACCTCGACGGCCTGCGCGGGCACGCCGAGTCCGCCGGTCGCCGTCCCCGACGCCGGGAAGCCGGCGGCGACCGCCAGCGCGACGAGCCCCGCCTGCAGGATCCGCAGCTTGACCATCTCCCTCCCTCTCTGTCCCGGTGGACGTGCTGCATCTGCAACGCGCCGTGCCTCCCGCCGGATACGTAGAAAGGGCCAAAAAAGAGAGGGCGCCCGGAGGCGCCCTCTCTTGTCGGATCTTGCGGACGCTTCTAGCTCGGTTCCGCCGTCACCTTGACGTCGTCGATCCAGAGCCCCTGGTGGGCCGGATCGGAGACGGAGCCGTCCGACTGGAAGTGGTAGCGGAGCTTGAGCGTCTTCCCCGCGACCGAGTCGGGCAGCGGCACCGTGACCTGCGTGTAGATCGGCTCGGTGCCTTCGTAGCGGTTCCCGGCGCTCGTCCACGTCGCGCCGTTGTCAGTCGAGTACTGCAACTGGCCGAAGTCGCAGGGGCAGCCTGCTCCGCCGTTCGTGTCGCTCTCGGTGTCGTGCATCTGCCAGAACGAGACGCGGACCGCGGTCGACCCGGCCGGGACGCTGATCCCCGGGCTGTCGAAGTTCGTGTTGCAGTTGTCTTGGTACGGATGCGTCGTGTACGAGTTCGGCGAGCTGTGGGCGTTGCTCGCGTTCGTGTCCTTCTTCCACACGCAACCAGCCGCCGGAGTGATCGACCAGGGCTTGTCGGCGCCGTCGAAGTTGTCCTCAAAGAGGGTCTCCTGGGTGGCCGACTCGGTCGGCAGCGGGATCGCCCACGCGCCGCGCGAGCGCGTGAAGAGCACGAGCGTCGTCCCGGCCCGGTCGACGACCATGCTCCAGATCATCACGTTCGGGAGGCCGTTCGTGAAGTGGTTCCAGACCGGCTTCGAGACCGTGATGTCGTCCGTGTAGTAGAGGCCCTGGTCGGTCCCGACGAAGACCTGCTTCGGCGCGTTCGGGTTGACGACGATCGCGTTCGCCGGGATGTTCGGAAGGTTGCCGGTCACGTTCTTCCACGTGAACCCGTCGCAGAGGGCGTCACACTTCACCTGGAACACGTGGCCCTTCTGCCTCGGCGTGTTTTCGTTGAATCCGCCGACCGCGACGTAGCTGATCAGGCCGGCGAGCGGGCTGATCGTGACGTCCTGGATCGGCCGGTTCGGAAGCACCTTGTTGTTCCTGGTCAGGTTCTTCCAGCTCGCCGAGTTCGCCGTACCGGCGCCGAGGCCGAAGCCGAGCCAGACGTTCCCGTCGTTCGTGCCGACGATCGCGTTCGAGTTGTTCGTCGGCGAGTAGTGGAGCTGGTTGATGTACGACCGGTCGCCGAGCGTCCCCTTCGTCAGGTCGGGGCTGTTCACGTACCAGTCGTCGGCGCCGTTGATCGTCTCCCACACGTGGTAGGAGCCGGCGATCATGTGATCGCACGTCGGCGTCGGGCAGGCGAAGTGGTCGATGTCGTAGGGGAAGATGAACGAGAGCCGCTCGCCGGCCCAGCCGCCCACCGCCGACTGGTACGGCCCGGCGGGGCCGGACGTCGAGCGCTGGAGGTTGCCGTTCTGGCTCTCCATGAACACCCGCTGGCCCTCCTTCGGCTCGATCTTGGCGTAGAAGCCGTCGCCGCCGATCCGCTGCGACCACTGGCAACCCGCGGGCGGGCAGTCGGAGGTCGCACCGAACGTGTACGTGGAGGAGCCGTTGTCCTGCGCGCCGGCGACGATGAACGCGTTCGCCGCGCTGAAGT
>DATENZ010000123.1:0-25904 GCA_035274625.1 Gaiellaceae bacterium | reverse complement strand
GCGGAGCTCGGCGACGACGACGGCGTCCGCTTCGTCGTCCTCACCGGCGCCGGTGAGGCGTTCACCGCCGGCGGTGACATCGCCGCCTTCCTCGAGGCCGACCCGGAGTACCTCTCGCGCCTCGCGTGGAACGTCGCCGCGCCGGAGCGCTGCCCGAAGCCGGTGATCGCGAAGCTCCGCGGCTACTGCCTCGGCGTCGGCCTCGAGCTCGCGCTCGCGTGCGACTTCCGCGTCGCCGCCGAGGACGTCCAGCTCGGCCTGCCCGAGGTCGGGCTCGGGATGATCCCCGGCTCCGGCGGGACCCAGCGGCTCGCGCGCCTCGTCGGCCTCGGCCGCGCGAAGGACGTGATCATGCGCCGCCGCCGGATCGAGGCGGCCGACGCGCTGGCCTGGGGCCTCGTCTCCGAGGTCGTGCCGGCGGACGACCTCGACGCCGCGACCGACCGGGTGATCGCCGACCTCGAGCACCTCTCTCCGCTCGCGCTGGGGATGGCCAAGCGCGTCCTCAACCACGTCTACGACGCGCCGCTCGCGATCGGGCTCGAGCTCGAAGGCCTCGCGTACGGCCTGCTCCGCTCGACGCACGACTTCCGCGAGGGCGTCGAGGCCTTCGGCGAGAAACGGCCGCCGAAATTCCAGGGCCGGTAGCTGTCGATTTCGCGCTGCTCGTTCGTCGTAGCTACGACACCGACCAAGGAGGAACCATGCAGTACATGCTCCTGATCCAGGGCGACGAAGGACAGCGTGAGGCGCTCGGCGACGACGAGCGCACCGCAATGTTCGGGGAGTACTTCGCGTTCAGCGACTCGATCCGCGACCAGACGATTTCGAGCGCTCCGCTCGAACCCTCGTCGGTGACGACGACCGTCCGTGTCCGTGACGGCGAGACGCTGATCACCGACGGGCCGTTCGCCGAGACGAAGGAACAGCTCGGCGGGTACTACGTGATCGAGGCGGAGACGCTCGACGAGGCGCTCGAGATCGCCGCGCGCTGCCCGGGCGCCAAGCACGGGGCCGTCGAGGTGCGCCCGCTGATGCCGATCCCTGCGAGGCAGCCGTAGACCCCGTCGCCGACGTCTTCCGGGAGGAGTTCGGGCGCACGGTCTCGATCCTGATCCGCGCGCTCGGCGACTTCGACCTCGCCGAGGATGCCGTCCAGGAAGCGTTCGCGGTCGCAGCCGAGCGCTGGCCCCGAGACGGCGTCCCGGCGAGCCCGGGCGCCTGGATCGTCACGACGGCTCGCAACCGCGCGATCGACCGCCTCCGCCGCGAGCGGACGCTTGCGTCGAAGCACGCCGAGCTGGCCAGGCTGGCGGAGCTCGTCCCGGCTGACGAAGAGGAGGAAGCGGTGAGCTCGATTCCCGACGAGCGGCTGGCGCTGGTCTTCACGTGCTGCCACCCGGCGCTGGCCGTCGAGGCGCAGGTCGCGTTGACCCTCCGGCTGCTCGGCGGGTTGACGACGCCCGAGATCGCGACCGCGTTCCTGACCGGCGAGGCGACGATGGCGCAGCGGGTCGTGCGCGCGAAGAAGAAGATCCGCGCGGCGGGCATCCCGTTCCGCGTCCCGCCCGACGATGCACTGCCCGAGCGGCTGACGGGCGTCCTGGCGACCGTCTACCTGATCTTCAACGAGGGCTACTCGCACGGCCGCCCGGAGCTGTCCGCGGAGGCGATCCGGCTCGGGCGGATGCTCGCCGCCCTGATGCCGGACGATCCGGAGGTGCTCGGCCTGCTCGCGTTGATGCTGCTGCAGGACTCGCGCCGCTATGCGCGCGATCAGGGCGGCCGGCTCGTCCTGCTCGAGGACCAGGACCGGTGGCTGTGGGACGAGGACGAGATCGCCGAGGGCCGCGCGCTCGTCGAAGCCGCCCTCCGGCGGCGCACACCGGGCCCGTACCAGCTGCAGGCCGCGATCGCCGCGTGCCACACCGGCGACGAGAGCGACTGGCCTCAGATCGTGAGCCTGTACGACGAGCTGCTTAGCGCGTATCCCTCGCCGGTCGTCGAGCTCAACCGCGCGGCGGCGATCGCCATGGCCGAGGGGCCGGCCGAGGGCCTCGCGGCCGTCGAGGCGATCCGCGGCCTCGAGAACTACCGCTACCTGCACTCCACGCGCGCCGACCTCCTTCGCCGCCTCGGCCGTGACGGCGAGGCCCGCGCTGCCTACCAGCAGGCGCTCGCGCTGACGCCGGACGGAGCCGAGCGCGTCTTCCTCGAGGAGCGGCTGCTCAGCCTGGGATAGCGGCGACCGCTTCGATCTCGAGCAGCGCGCCGGGAACGACGAGCGCCGAGACCTCCACGAGCGTGCTCGCGGGCCGCGCCTCGCCGAAGAACTCCATCCGCACCGGGTTGATCGCCGGCCGGTCGTCGATGTTCACGAGGAACGCCGTCACCTTGACGACGTCGTCGAAGCTGCAGCCGGCGGCACGGAGGCACAGCTCCATGTTCCGGAAGACCTGCCGCGTCTGCTCGGCGACGTCGCCTTCGCCGACGAGCTTGCCCTCGACGTCGATGGGCACGATCCCGGAGATGAACAGGAGCCCGCCGGCCTTGACCGCATCGGTGTAGTGGCTGAAGGGCTCCGGTAGGCCCTCGACGCGGAACTCCTCGCGGTGATGAGTCACGAGGGGGATCGTACAATCGCGAGGTGGATCCGCAGTTCGTCAAGTTCGACGACGTGAAGGCGTTCGAGCTCGCGGCGGGAGTCTCCGGCCGGCCGCTGTTCGGCCACGGCGCGATGCTGAACCTGATCGAGTTCGAGCCCGGTGCAACCGTTGCCGCGCACAGCCACGAGCACGAGCAGCTCGGGATCGTCCTGCGCGGGATGCAGGCGCTCGTGATCGACGGCGTTCCGCACGAGCTCGGCCCGATGGAGGGCTACTCGCTCCCGGGCGGAGTCGAGCACTCCGCCTACTGCGGCCCCGAAGGCGCGCTCGTCCTCGACGTCTTCCAGCCGGTCCGCGAGGACTACCGGGAGCGGTGGGGCTCGCTCCCTGAGCCCTAACGATCCAGCAACGCGCGCACGTCGTCGGCCAGCGCCTCGGGCTGCCCCTGTGCGTCAACGTGGACGACTGTGTGGCGGCCCTTGATGTAGGCCTCGCCGTCCTTCGCGATCGTCCAGGCGTAGGTGACCGAGGTGCGGCCGACGTTCTCGACCCGGAGCCGGATTTCGATCTCGTCCTCGAAGCGCAGCACCTTGAGGTACTCCGCCTCGGCCTTCCGCCGCGGAAAGTCTCCCCCGGCCCCGAGGATGCCGAGCCGCCGCAGCAGCGCCGTCTCCGCCAGCTCCGCCCAGCGGAAGACGGCGGTGAAGTGGATCCGACTGCCGGCGTCCGTGTCCGCCCACGCGACCCGCGCCTGCTCGACCTGCTCGATCACGGCCGCGCGCTCATGGGACGACCGCGACCCCCAGCACCTCGACCTTCGCCGCGGGGTCGAACAGGCCCGTCACCTCGAACAGCGCCATCGCCGGGTAGTGCCGCCCGAGGTGCCGGCGGTAGGCGAAGCCGAGCTCGTCGAGCGAGGATCGGTACGCCACGGCGTCGGTGACGAAGATCTGCATCGACACGAGATGTTCCGGGCGCGCGCCCGCGGCCGCGAGCGCGGTCACGACGTTCTGGAGCGCGAGGTCGAACTGCTGCGCGACCGTGTCGCCCTGGACGACGCCGTCCGCGTCGTGCGAGGTCTGACCCCCGAGAAAGACGAGCCGTCCGGGGCTGGCGGCGACCGCATGGGCAAAGCCGATCGCCGGGGAGAGCGTCGACGGGTTGACGATCTCGTGCGGCGACTCGGACACCCGGCCAACCTTATTACGATCGCTCGCGGCCCCTAGCGAGAAAAGGAGTGCGACGTGAGCCGAGAAGTCGTCAACCCGCCCCAGATCCACCCGCCGCCCGGCTACAGCCACGCCGTCGTGGCAACCGGCACGCGGCTTGCGTTCATCGCCGGGCAGGTCGCGCTCGACGAGAGCTTCGGCATCGTCGGCGGCGACGACCTGAGCGCCCAGACGCGCAAGGCGATGGAGAACCTGAACCATGCGCTCGCAGCCGTCGGCGCGACCTGGTCGAACGTCGTCAAGGCGACCGTCTACACGACGAAGCCGACCGAGTACGAGGTGATCGGCGAGGCGATGGCCTCGGCGATGGGCGGCGCGGAGCCTCCGGCACAGGTGCTCCTGGGCGTCACGAGCCTCGCGCTGCCGGAGCTCCTGATCGAGATCGACGCCGTCGTCTCGCTGCCGTAGTTGCGCGCCGTCCGAATCCACCGGCACGGCGGGCCGGAGACGCTGCAGGTCGACGACATCCCGGTGCCGAGGCCCGGCCCGACCGATCTGCTCGTCCGCCAGCGCGCGTCGTCGATCAACCACCGCGACATCTGGATCCGCCGCGGCCATCCGCATCCCGCGTACCACGTCGACCTCCCGGCCGTGCTCGGGATCGACATCTGCGGCGACGTCGTCGACGCCGGCGACCGGGTCGAGAAGTTCGCGCCCGGCGACCGCGTGACCGCGAACCCGTACATGCACTGCGGCCGGTGCGGACGCTGCGCGCGCGGCCTGTTCCAGTACTGCCCGAACTTCGGCGTCTACAACGGCGCCCATGCCGAGTACGTGCTCGTGCCGGAGTCGATTGGGATCGCGGTCTCACCCGATATACCGGACGAGCATGTCGCGTCGTTCCCGAACGCGTACATCACGGCCTGGCAGATGCTCGTCGGCAAGGCGAAGGTCACACCCGCCGACCTCGTCTTCATCTGGGCGGGCACCTCCGGTCTCGGCAACGCTGCGATCCAGATCGCGAAGCTCGCCGGCGCCACGGTCGTCACCAGCGCGGGGTCGCCGGACAAGCTCGAGGCGCTGCGCCGGTCGAAGGCGGACCTCGTGCTCGACCACCACGCCGGCGACCTCGTCGAGCGGGTGCTCGAGTTCACGAAGGGGGAGGGCGCTTCGATCGTGTTCGAGCACATCGGCGAGGCGACCTGGGAGCGCTCGCTCGAGCTGTGCGCGATCGGCGGGACGATCGTCAGCGCCGGCGCGACGAGCGGCGACGACGCGCGCATGAACGTCACCTCGATGTTCGTGAAGCAGGTACGCATCCTCGGTTCGCGGCTCGGGACAATGGAGGACGGCCTCGCCGCCGCCGAGCACCTGAGCGCCGGTCGCTTCGAGCCGCTGATCGGCGCCGTGCTCCCCTTCGAGCGCGCGGCCGAGGCTCACGAGCTGCTCGACGAGGGCCGCGTCGTCGGCAAGGTCATCGTCAAGCCCGAGCTGGAGTAGGCCGCGCCGGCGCGCCGAGCGGGCCCAGCCACTCAGTCGAGCGTCGCCGTCCCGCTGAGCACGATGGTGCCGGCGCCGTCGCGGGACTCGAACCGCATCTCGCCGTCCGCCCGCGTGACCGCCGTCTCCAGTGTCTCTCCGGGCCGGATCGGGCTGCGGAAGCGCACGGCCGCCGCCCGCACGGCGG
The DNA here is from genome assembly GCA_035274625.1 of Gaiellaceae bacterium. Classification (GTDB taxonomy): domain Bacteria; phylum Actinomycetota; class Thermoleophilia; order Gaiellales; family Gaiellaceae; genus DATBLE01. The sequence continues at coordinate 20,442 of DATENZ010000123.1, read as the reverse complement.
CGGCGTCGCCGGCAGGCGCCTCGTCGACGACGGCCTGCAGGGCGATCGCGAATAGGCACATGCCCTGAACGATGATCCCCGGCAGGCCGACCGACTTCGCGAACGCCTCGTCGACGTGGATCCGGTTGTCGTCGCCGCTTGCCTGTGCATACCGGAACGTGATGTCGGGAGCCAGCGTCGTGCGGCGCACGGCGTCGGGCTCGCGTGGCGCCTCCTCGACGCGGCGCGGAGGCTTCGGCGCATCGCCCCGGTTGGCGCCCGTCCCGCGCGAGACGCAGACCACGTCCTGCGCCGTCACGAGCTCACCGTTCGCATCGTGCGTCTCGAAGGAGAGCACCATCACCTCGTTCGCGCCGCGGTCCTCGATCGAGGCCACCCGGCCGGAGCTGACCAGCCTGTCGCCGGCACGGATCGGCCGGTGAAACGTCATCCGCTGCTCGCCGTGGACGATCCGCCCGACGTCGAGGTCGAGCTCCTCGTCGGCGAGCGCCGCCTGGATCGCCGGCCACACCGGCACGATCCCGAACACGGGCGGTGCGGTGCCGTCGGCCCCCCGCGCACCGGTCGCCGCCGCATACGCAGCGATCGCGCCGGCATCGACCTCGCGCTCCACCGGGCCGTACGTCTTGCCGAGGCAGTCACGGTTGATGCTCACAGGTAGAAGCCGCCGCCGGCCGCACCTGTGACGACGGCGCGCGAGACGGAGAACGTGGCGGGCAACGAGGCTCCTTTCCTATCGCGATACGGCTGCGGTACGGGTGGCGCCGAAGGCGGCGAGCAGAAAGCCGGCGATCCGATCGGCGACCTCCTCGTCCGAGAGCGGACCGCTCGGGCGAAACCACTGCTCGACGGCGGTGCACGCGCCCATCGCGGCGCGCACGGCGATCGCCGGATCCTGGGCGTCGAGTAACCCCTCTTCGACGCCGCGGGCGACGATCTCGCGCACGGCACGCTCGTAGCGGTCGCGCTCGGCGATGAAGCGGTCGAGCGCCGGCCCGTCGAGCGGGTGGAAGTCGGCGGACACGAGGCGCACCTCGGGACGCCTCATGTGCACGAGGAGATGGTTCCGGAGCACGAACGCGAGCTGCTCGACCGGGTCGTCGAAGCGCTCGAGGGCATCGCGGACCCCCGCGTGGTGCTCGCCCATCACGCCCTCGACGAGCGTGACGAAGATCTCGTACTTGGAGGAGAAGTGGTGGTAGAGGTTGGACGTCGAGCAGCCTGCCCGAGCGGCCAGCTCCCGGATCGACACGCGGCTGTAGCCCTTCGCGGCGAAGAGCTCGGTCGCCGCGTTCAGGATCTCCCTGCGACCGGCGGCCTCGGGCAGCGCGTCGTGCCCCACGTCGGTCATCGGCGCCCCCGGAGCAGCTCGCGGGCGATCACGATCCGCTGGATCTCGTTCGTCCCTTCGAAGATCGCGAACACGCGCGCGTCGCGCATGCGCCGCTCGACCCCGTACTCGACGATGAAGCCGTAGCCCCCGAGCACCTGCAGCGCCGTCGAGGTGACGCGGTTGACCATGTCGGTCGCGAACAGCTTCGTCGCCGCGGAGATCCTCGTGATCGCGGGATCCCCTGCGTCGTAGCTCGACGCCGCGGAGCGCACGAGCGCACGTGTCGCCTGCAGGTCGGTGTCCATGTCGGCGAGCATGAACTGGACGGCCTGGAACTCCGCGATCGGACGGCCGAACTGCTCGCGCTCCTGCGCATATTCGAGCGCGAGCTCGAAGGCGCCCTGCGCGATCCCGAGCGCCATGGACGCGGTCATGATCCGCCCCTTGTCGAGCGTGCCGAGGGCGACGCGCAGGCCGTCCCCGACCTCGCCGAGGCGAGCCGAGTCGGGCACGCGCACGTCCTCGAGGACGACCGAGCACGTCGGGGAGCCGCGCAGGCCCATCTTGTGCTCGATCCGGTCGACCAGCCAGCCCGGCTCGTCCTTCGTGACCAGCAAGGCAACGGTCTCATCGCTGCCGTCGACGCGCGCGAAGACGGTGATGACGTCGGCGACGTTGGCGTGCGTGATGAAGTTCTTGCGCCCGGAGATCAACCAGTCGTCGCCGTCGCGCCGCGCACGCGTCGTGAGCGACGCCGCATCCGAGCCGGCACCGGGCTCGCTGAGCGCGAACGCGCACAGCAGCTCGCCGGACGCCAGCCTCGGCAGCAGCGCCTCCTTCTGGTCGTCGGAGCCGTACAGCGCGATCGGGCCGGCGCCGAGCGACTGGTTCCCGAGCACCATCCCCGAGTTGGCGCAGACGCGCGTGATCTCCTCGCACACCGTCGTCAGCGTGAGGACCGTCCCGTCGATGCCGCCGTACTCCGCCGGCACGACCGCCGCGAAGATGTCGTGCTCGGCGAACAGGCGGCGCACGTCCGCGGGAAACTCCCCGGCAGCGTCGATCTCGGCCGCGCGCGGCGCGACGCGCTCCTCCATCAGAGTGCGCACGGCCTGGCGGAGCTCCTCCTGTTCGGGCGCGAGCACGACGGTCACGCGCTCACCTCGTGCCGGTCGGGCTCGCGCAGCGCGCGCTTCAGCACCTTCCCGCTCGGGGTCTTCGGCAGCTCGTCGCGAAACTCGACCGATCTCGGGCACTTGTAATGGGCCAGCCGATCGCGACAGAAGTCGATCAGCTCCTGCTGCGCGACCTCGGCCTCCGCCCGGCAGACGACGATCGCGCGCGGGCTCTCGCCCCACGTCGCGTCCGGAACCCCGATCACCGCCGCCTCGAGCACGGCGGGATGCGCGTAGAGCACGTCCTCGACCTCGCGCGGGAAGACGTTCTCGCCGCCGCTGATGATCATGTCCTTCTTGCGGTCGACGATGTACACGTAGCCCTGCTCGTCCACGTGCGCCATGTCGCCGGTGTGCACCCAGCCGTCGACCAGCACCTCGGCGGTCAGCTCCGGGTCGCGCCAGTACCCGGTCATGAGGAAGTCGCTCCGGACGGCGACCTCGCCGGTCTCGCCGACAGCGGCCTCGGACCCGTCCTCGCGAACGATCCGCACCCGGACGCCGGCCGCCGCGCGGCCCGCCGAAGCCAGCCGCCCCGCTCCGCTGCCCTCGACGACGTGCTCTTCCGGCTGCAGGCTCGTGGCCAGCGGCCCTGTCTCGGTCTGACCGTAGCCCTGGATGAAGATCGGCCCGAGCCGCCCGAGCGCGCGCCGCAGCAGCTCCACGGGCATCGGTGCCGACGCGTACCAGACGAGGCGCAGGCTACTCAGGTCGACGCGCTCCAGCTGCTCCTCGAGCAGCCAGGAGAGCATCGTCGGCACGACGTGCGAGGTCGTGATCCGGTGAGCCTCGATGTCGTGTGCGACCGCAGCGGCATCGAAGCCGTCGTGCAGATGGACGGTGCAGCCGCGGAGGTGATGCGCGAGCACGATCGCGTGGCCGCCCACGTGGAACAGCGGCATCGGCGCGAGGTGGCGGTCCTCGGGGGACAGGCGCAGCTCGAGCGCCAGCGCGACGGCGTCGAGCCACTGGCCCTGGTGGGTGAGCATCGCCGCCCTCGGCGTCCCCGTCGTCCCGCTCGTCGACATCAGGTAGGCGACGTCGTCCGGCGCGACCTCGGCTGCCGGCTCTCGCTCACTGCCTGCGGCGAGCAGCTCCTCGAGCGACGTCCACCCCGGCGGCGCTGGACCGTCGAGGGCGACGAGCTCGAACCCGCCGTCGAGCTGCTCGCGGACGGACTCCGCGGCCTCGACGTACTGCGACTGCGCGAACAGGACGCGCGGGTCGATCTTCTCGAGCACCGGCGTCAGCTCGCCCGGCGTGAGCCGGAAGTTCAGCGGCGCGACCGGGAAGCCGCCTTTCTCGCCGGCGCCGTACACGTCCATCACCTCGAGGGTGTTGCGCGACAGGAACGCGACGCGGTCGCCGGGCTGCAGGCCCCGGCCCCCGAGCGCGTTGGCGAGCCTGTTGCCACGCGCGTCGTGCTCCGCGAACGTGACCGTCCGGTCGCCCATCACGAACGCCGGCTTGGCCGCGAACAGGCGCGCGTTGCGGTGCGCGATCTCGCCGAGGATCACCTCGTGCTCCCGGCGAGCGTGCCGCGGAACCGCTCGCGCAGCTCGCGCTTCAGAACCTTCCCGCTGGGGTTGCGCGGCAGCGTCTCCACGAACCTGACGCTCTTCGGCTTCTTGAAGCCGGCGACACGCTCGCCGCAGTGCGCGATCAGCTCGCGCTCGCCGGCAGCGTGCCCCGCGCGCAGCACGACGACCGCCGTCACCGCCTCGCCCCATTCGTCGTCCGGCAGACCGATCACCGCCGCCTCGAGCACGGCGGGATGTGCGAACAGCGCCTCCTCGACCTCCTTCGGGAAGACATTCGTGCCGCCGGAAATGATCACGTCCTTCTTCCGATCGACCACGAACAGGTAGCCGGCCTCGTCGCGGTAGCCGACGTCGCCCGTGAAGAACCAGCCGTCGCGGATCGCCGCGCGCGTCTCCTCGGGCGCGCGCCAGTACTCCCTGATCACGGACGGGCTCCTGATCGCGATCTCCCCCACCTCGCCGGGCGGCAGCTCGACTCCGTCTTCGTCGACGATCCGCACCTCGGCATTGACGGCCTCGCGTCCCGCCGAGGCCAGGCGCCGCTCGCGCTCGGGGTCGCCGTCGAGCACGTGGTCCTCCGCGGTCAGGAACGTCGCCTCGATCGTCTCCGTCAGGCCGTAGCCCTGCGTGAACGCGCAGCCGAAGGCGTCGATCGCGCGCCGCAGCAGCGGCGACGGGATCGTGGCGCCGCCGTAGAACATCAGGCGCAGCGAGCTCAGGTCGTGCGAGGCGAGCTCGGGGTGGTTCAGCACGCGGTTCAGCATCGTCGGGACGAGCAGGCAGGTCGTGGCGCGCTCGGCGGCGATCGCGTGCAGGACGGCGTCCTCGTCGAACCGCTCCAGGATCACGTTCGTGCAGCCGAGGCACGTGTACGTCGTCGTCATGAACAGCGCGCCCATGTGGTAGAGCGGCGTCGCCGTCAGGTTGACGTCGCGCGGGTCGGCCTTGTCCGCGATCGCCTGGTTGTAGGCGTTGCTCTCGAGGTTTCCGTGCGTGACGAGCGCGCCCTTCGGCAGGCCGGTCGTCCCGCTCGTGTACATGATCGCGAACGGGTCGTCGGCGCCGGCGCGCGGCTCCGGCTCGGTCGGGGTCGAGGAGGCGAGCAGCGGCTCGTAGTCGCCGTCGAAGCAGATCACGCGATCGACGCCGAGCCGGCGGGCGGTCTCCTCGTAGCCGCGCCCCGCCAGGATCGCGACGGGCTCCGAGTGCTCGATCAGGGTGACGAGGTCCTGGTCGAGCAGGCGGTAGCTGAGCGGCACCGCGATCGCGCCGAGCTTCGCCAGCGCCCAGTACGACTCGAGGTAGCGGTGGTCGTTCTCGCCGAGGATCGCGACGCGCTCGCCGCGCTCGACGCCGAGGGCGTTAGCGAGCCGGTTGACGCGCTCGTCGACCTCGGCCCACGTCAGCCGCACGTCCTCGAAGACGAGGCCGACCCGGTGCGGGTAGCGGCGCGCGTTCCGCCGTGGGATGTCACCGAGGTTCATGCCGGCGCGCCGACCAGGCCCCGCTTGCGAGGTGCCTGCTCGCGGATGTACTCGACGATCTCGCTCATCCTCGTCCCGGGCGTGAACACACGGTCGACGCCCAGCTCCTCGAGCGTCGCGACGTGGTCGCCCGGAATCACGCCGCCGACGACGAGGAGCACGTCGTCGATCTCCCGGCCGCGCAGCTCGTCGAGGAGCTTGCGCGTCTGCGGCAGTTGCTGGCCGGACAGGAAGCTGATCCCGATCACGTCGGCGTCTTCCTGCTCCGCCGCCGCCGCGACGCGCGCGGCCGAGTTGTGCAGGCCGAGGTAGATCACCTCCATCCCCGCGTCGCGAAGCGACCGCGCCAGGGTGACCACCGCCGTGTCGTGGCAGTCGAGGCCCATCTTGGCGAGCAGGACGCGGATGCGTTCGCGCGGCACCGTCGCTCCGATCAGACGTCGATCACGAAGTCGTGGGCCTCGCGCATCGCTCGATGGATCTCGCCCATCGTCGCCTGCGCGCGGAGCGCGTCCATGATCACGGGGATCATGTTTTCGCCGCCCTGCATGGCGACGCGCACCCGCTCCAGCGCGCCGTCGGTCTCGGCCTGGTCGCGCGCGGCGCGGTAGTCGCGCAGGTACGCGGCCCGCCGCTCGCCCCACTCCTCGGCGCGGATCGCGTGGAACTCGATGTCGGGCTCCTGACCGCTCGCGAACCGGTTGACGCCGACGACGACGCGCTCGCCCGTCTCGAACGACGCCTGGCGGTCGATCCGCGCCTCCGTGATCTGGTCCTCGAGCCAGCCGGACCGCACCGCCTCGATCAGACCGCCCTGCTCCTCGACCTCGTCCATCAGCGCGAGGATCCGGCCCTCCATCTCGTCGGTCAGGCTCTCGACGAACCACGACCCGGCCAGCGGGTCGACGGTGCGCGTGATTCCGGTCTCGTAGCCGACGATCTGCTGAGTCCGCAGGCACATCAGCTGCGACTGCTCCGTCGGCAGGCTGACGCCCTCGTCGTAGGCCGAGAGGTGCACGGACTGCACGCCCGACAGCACGGCGGAGATCAGCTGGCTCGCCGCGCGGACGACGTTGTTCAGCGGCTCCTGAGTCGTCAGCACGTTGCCGGCCGTCTGCACCGACGTCCGAAAGCGCCACGAGCGCGGGTCCTCCGCCTTGAACCGCTCGCGCATCAGCCGTGCCCAGATCCTGCGCTCCGCGCGGAACTTCGCGATCTCCTCGAAGAAGTCGAGCCCGCACGACGAGAAGAACGACGCGCGCGGGGCGAAGTCGTCGACCTTCAGTCCGCGCTCGCAGAGGAGCTCGAAGACGTTGACCGCGTGCGACAGCGTGAACGCCGCCTCCTGCACGGCGCTGACTCCGGTGTCACGGAGGTTGTAGGCATTCGTGACCATCCAGTTCAGCTTCGGCATGCGCCTCGACGCGAACTCGACGATGTCGAGGCAGAGCCGGAGCGTTCCCTCCCACGGGAAGAACTGCGTCACGGTCTGGTGAGGACCGCCGCTCATCTGGAAAAGCGGGTCGTTCTGCTGCGTTCCGATCACGCGCTCGAGCGGGATCCCCCGGCGCTCGGCGACGAGCGCCAGCATCGCGATCGTGACCGCGGACACCGGCGGCCGGATCGACAGCGACGCCGAGACGGTGTCGGGGTCGAAGCCGTCGAAGATCGTCTCCATGTCCTCGACGGTGCTGATCGCGACGCCCGTGACGCCGACCTCGCCCTCGGAGATCGGCTCGTCGGAGTCGAAGCCGTACGAGGTCGGGAGGTCGATCGTCAGGATGAAGCCCGCCTGGCCTTCCCGGAACAGGAACTTCAGCCGCTCGTTCGTCTCCTGCGGCGTCCCGAAGCCGACCTGGACGCGGCGCGTCCACAGACGGCCGCGGTACATGTTCGGGTAGACGCCGCGCGCGAAGGGGTACTCGCCCGGGTCGCCGAGGTCGGCGTCGTAGTCGAAGTCGAGGACGTCTTCCGGCCGGTAGAGCTCCTTGACGGCGATCCCGGACGGCGTCGCGTCCGTCGTCGAGCGCTCGACCTCGACGGCGACCTTCTCCTCCGTCTCAGGAGCCTTCGCCACCGGCCCTATCCGCGGAGGCCGCGAGTCGCGGCCGCGTCGACCTCGAACGTCACGGGGTCGACGACGACGCCGTAGAGGCTCTCCGCCGCCTCGGGCGAGACGAGCCCGTCGCGGACGTCCTGCTGCACCTTCTCGACCGGCCGTCGCCTGGGGTCGCCGTAGCCGCCTCCGCCGCTCACCTGGAGCTCGTACACGTCGCCGACGTCGAGGTTGTAGAAGCTCTCGGTGTCGACCTCGATCACCTCGCCCCCGGCTTTGCGCAGGGCGAGCACGTGGTGCGGCGCCGCCAGCCCGCCTTCGAGCCCGAACGGGGCGGTCGCCTGCCGGTTCCCGCCGCCGAAGTGCGCGGCGGGGATGCCGGGGGCGTCCACGCGGAAGCGGTAGGTCGTGCCCATACCGCCGCGCCACTCGCCGGCGCCCGCGCTGTCCGGCCAGTACTCGTACTGCAGCACGGTGTAGGGGTCGACGAGCTCGTGCAGCTCGGGGTCCGGCGAGCGGAGCCCGCCCGAGCACACGATCGTCCCCAGGTGGTCCCAGCCGTCGAGACCCTGGCTCGCCCCCGCGCCGCCCTTCGCCATGAAGTGGATGTCCCCGAAGGGCCTGCCGGTGCGCGGATTGAAGCCCATCGTCGCCGGGGCGCACCACCGCGCCCACGCGGCGTCGACCCGATCCGGGACCGCCTGCGCGAGCGCGAGCCAGACCGCTTCGATGATCGCCTGCGCCGCGTCGATCGTGTTCGCCGTGACGGGCGCCGGCTCGGCGGCGTTCGCCACCGTCCCCGGCGGCGCGATCACGTCGAGGGCGCGCAGCGCACCCTCGTTGAACCGGACCTCGGAGCCGATCGACGTGAACAGCGCGAGGAACGATCCCGACGTGGTGTTGCCGATCGTGCTGTTGACGTAGCCGGCCGCCTGCGGGTCGCTCTCGGAGTAGTCGAACGTGATCGACTCGTCCTCGACGGTGAGCTCGACGCGGACACCGACCATCCGGTCCTTGTCGATCCCGTCGTGGTCGATGTAGCGCTCGCCCGTGTAGACGCCGTTCGGAACGTCTCGGATGACGGCGCGCATTTGTGCCTCCGAGGCGTCGAACATCTGCTCGAGCGCGGCGTACAGCGTCTCCTTGCCGTACTTCGCGATCAGGTCGCGCAGGCTGCGCTCGCCGATGTTGCACGCCCCGACCTGGCAGTGCAGGTCGCCTTCGACGAGGAACGGCAGGTGGACGTTGATGAGGATCACGTCCCACAGCGCCTGGTTCGGCTCGCCGCGGACGTAGAGCTTCGCGGGCGGGATGCGGACGCACTCCTCCCACACGCTCCGGGCGCCGGGGTTGTAGCCGGCGACGCCGCCGCCGCCGACGTCGGCGTGGTGGCCGCGGGACATCGACCAGAAGAGCAGCTCTCCCTCCCAGAACACCGGCTTCACGACGGTGACGTCGGGCGGGTGGTTGTTGCCCCGGTACGGGTCGTTGAGGATGAAGACGTCGCCCTCGTCGACGTCGTCGCCGAAGTGCTGGGCGATGCTGCGCATCGCGTACGGCTGGGCACCCATCAGGATCGGGATGTACGCGGTCTGCGCGACGAGCCGCACCTCGCGGTCGAAGATCGCCGTCACGAAATCGCGCGCCTCCGAGAAGATCGGCGACCGCGACGTCCGCAGCATCGTCTGGCCGATCTCCTTCGAGATCGCGTCGAAGCGGTTGCCGATCACGGAGACGAGGATCCGGTCGACCTCTGTCGTGCGCGCCATCTCAGCTCCTCTCCGCGGCGACGAGCCGCGCGTCCTCGGGCACGAGCTGCGTCCGCAGCTCGGCGAGGTCCCGGCCCTCGGGATGCATCAGGAAGTTGTTGTAGTGGTCGCAGACGAGCTCGAAGCCGGGCGGCACGACGATCGTCGTCGTCGGCTGGTCGACGATCGCCGGTCCGGCGACGACGTTCCCGTTGGCGAGCCGGAGTGCGTCGTACACGGGCACCTCGACGAACTCGCCGTCGAAGTACGCCCTGCGCTCGCCGCGCTTCGCCGCGCTCGGATCGCCGCCCCCCGCCTCCACCGTCGAGAACTGGGGCTTGTCGGTGACGCCGTGCGCCGAGACGCGGAGGTTGATCAGCTCGACCGGTGCGCCCGGCATCGAGTAGCCGTAGAGCGTGTCGTGGCGCGCGTGGAACGTCGACACCATCGCGTCGAGCGCCTCGGCCGTGACCTCGCCGCCGCTCTGCGCGGGGACCTCGACCTCGTTGAACTGACCGACGTAGCGCAGGTCGACGGCGTAGTCGGTCTCGATCCGGTCGTCCGGCACGCCTTCCTCGCGCAGCGTCGCGCGCGCGTCGTCCGCCATCTCGCGGTACAGCGAGTCGATCTCCGTGAGATCCACCTTGTCGAGGTCACGCGCGTACGTGCGCACGTAGTCGTGCTTGAGGTCCGAGATCAGCATGCCCACCGCGCAGAACACGGACGACTCGCGGGGGATCAGGATCAGCGGGATCTCGAGCTCGCGGGCGATCTCGGCCGCGTGGATCGGGCCGGCGCCGCCCGCGACGACGAGCACGAACTCGCGCGGATCGTGGCCGCGCTGGATCGAGACGACGCTCAGCGCCGCGGCCATGTTCGCGTTGACGACGCGGTAGATGCCGGCGGCGGCCTCCGTCTCGTCCAGGGCGAGCGCCTGCGCGATCCCCCCGACCGCGGTTTTCGCCGCCTCGACGTCGAGCGTCAGCTCGCCGCCGTGGAAGAACGCCGGGTCGAGGTAGCCGAGCAGCAGGTCGGCGTCCGTCACCGTCGGCTGCGTCCCGCCGCGCCCGTAACAGGCGGGGCCGGGGTCGGCGCCGGCGCTCTTCGGCCCGACGGCGAGCAGGCCGCCCGAGTCCACCCAGGCGATCGAGCCGCCGCCTGCGCCGATCGTGTGGATGTCGAGCACCGGCGACGCGATCCGGTGGCCGCCGATCTCGCCCTCGGTCGTCACCGTCGGCGTCCCGCCGGCGACGAGCGAGACGTCGAACGACGTGCCGCCCATGTCGATCGTGATCGCGTTCGCGAGGCCGTGCGTCGCTCCGTAGAAGACGCCCGCGAGCGGCCCACCGGCCGGGCCCGAGAGCAGCGTGTGTGACGCGAACCGCTGGGCGAGCTCCGGAGACATGACGCCGCCGTTCGACTGCATGATCAGCAGCGTCCCGCCGAAGCCGCGCCCCGCCAGCTCCTCCCGCAGCCGGACGAGGTAGCGCCTCAGCACGGGCCCGACGTACGCGTTCAGCGCCGTCGTGCTGTGGCGCTCGTACACCCGGATCTGCGGCAGCACCTCGGTCGACAGCGAGACGTAAACGTCCGGCAGCTCCTCCTGGAGGATCTCGCCCGTGCGCCGCTCGTGCGTCGGGTCGAGGAAGGACCACAGGTACGAGACCGCGACCGCCTCGACGCCCTGGTCGGCGAGGAGACGCGCCGCCGTCCGCACGTCGTCCTCGGCGAGCGGCGTCATCACCTCGCCGTCGACCGTCACGCGCTCCTCGACCACGTGGATCCGGTGCCGCGGGATCAGCGGGGGCGGCGGCGCGTACTTCTCGAACTGACGGGCCTTCAGGCCGCGGCGCATGTTCAGCACGTCGCGGAAGCCCTTCGTCGTCACGAACCCGGTCACGGCGCCCTCGCCCGTCAGGACCGCGTTCGTCGTGATCGTCGTTCCGTGGACGATCGCCTCGACCTCGCCGAGGAACGCGTCGAGCGAGACGTCGCGGTCGCGGGCGGCGCGCTCGAGCGCCTCCATCAATCCGATCGACGGATCGTCAGGCGTCGTCGGGGCCTTGTACAGCCGCGCGTCGCCCGACTCGTCGGTGACGAGCATGTCCGTGAAGGTGCCGCCGATGTCGACGCCGACGCGGAGGCTCACGAGTCTTCCCCGGCCGGGGTCCGGGGCTGCTTGTAGAGAACGTACCGCGTGATCGCGACCTCGCCGTGCGACTTGCGGTCGTAGTCGATGTCCATCACGTCCCAGCCCCACTCGGCCGGCAGCTGCTTCATCCAGAGCACGGAGTGAACGTCGTAGTACGGGAACTCCGACAGCCCCAACGACCAGGGGTACGCCTTCGACGTCGAGCCGAACCGGTGGTGGCCGCCGGCGTCGCCGCCGGTGCCGGCGACCTTGCCCTCGACGACCATCCGCTCGCCGCTCGTGCAGAAGCCGACCTCGAAGGACCACTTCTCGTCGTCCTCCAGCACCGTGAAGTCGTAGCGGTGGGAGACCAGGAACAGCGCAAACGCGTGCGCGAGACCCTCCAGGTCGCCCGATTCCTTGAAGTGCATCAGCACGGGCTTCCACACGTCGTCGGCGACGTACCGCCACGCGTCCTCCACCGCCTCCTCGCCGAGCCGGTCGCGAACGAACGTCAGGAACGAGGCGCACATGTCGCCGTAGAGGTCGTGGATCGGCTTCTCCTCGGCGATGATCCCGTCGATCGCGGCCCGCGCCGCGTCGACGTCGCCGGCGTCGAGGGCAGCACGTGCCCGCTCGGCGCACGTCTCCTCCAAATCGGTTCGCCGGATTGCTGTGCCCGGGCTGGCCACGGCGCCTCCTCTCGTCAACTCACGTCACTGGCCGATCGATCGGTCAGTGGAGATTACTGAGGCAGGGACGGGCGCACAACCCGGGCTTCCGGGCCCGTTCGAGGCCCGCCGGCGACCCCGCGCGGGAGGTTCAACGTGGGGCTTGATACCGGCCGATCGATCGGTCAGTGTTACGCCTACGCGCGGCGCCAGCCCTCAGACGGTCGCATGCTTTGCCATGTCCGGCATCCAGGCTCTCGAGCCAGAGTCGGCGGTCTCGCCGCCAGCACGGACCGACCCTTCCAACTCGACAGGAGGTACGGAATGAAGGGCCACAGGCCAGTCGCCTTCGGAGCGCTCGTCGCGGTCCTGGCGACGACCGCAGGCATTGCCGCGGCCACGAGCAGCGGCAGCCAGAGGCAGAAGACGTTCACGCTCGCGTACGTCCCGCCCGTGATCGCGAACCCGATCATCAAGGCGGGCAACGACGCGATGTCCATCCAGGCGAAGTCGCTCGGGATGAAGTTCTCGACGGTCGGCGGCGAGTACAACCCGCAGGCGCAGATCGTCGCCGTCAACGCAGTGCTCCAGCGGAAGTTCGACGCGCTGGCGATCTGGCCGCTCGACCCGAAGGGGATCAAGCCGTCGCTGGCGAAGGCGAAGAGCGCGGGCTTGCCGGTGTTCGTGCAGGACTCGCCCTCCTCGGTGCCTCCCGCCAACATCAACTTCGCTCTCGACGACTACGACGCGACCTTCAAGCTCGCCAAGTACGCCGCGGCGCAGATCAAGAAGGGCGGGAAGTCCTGCAAGGTCGGGATCGTCCAAGGCCTCCCCTTCATCGAGATCCTGAACAACCGCAACAAGGGGCTCGAGGCGGGCGCGAAGGCCGCCGGCTGCGAGGTCCTCGCGAAGCAGGTGAACACGAAGGACAACACCGACGGCGCGAAGCCGATCGTCGACGCCTGGAAGACGAAGTACGGCAGCGACATGACCGGCGTGCTCGCCTACAACGACCCGAGCGCGCTCGCGGCAGTCGCGGACCTCGGCGGCGGCTTCGACCCGCTGATCACCGGCGTCAACGGCGACTCACTCGCGATCGGAGCGCTGAAGCGCGGCGACATGCTGGCGACGGCCTCCCAACCGGCAATCGAGTTCGGCGCCACGATCGCGTGGAGCGCCAACCAGGTCCTGAACGGGAAGAAGCTCCCGTCGACGATCTGGAACTACCACGGGTTCGTCACGCGCGACAACGTCTCGAAGTACGTGACGCTCGAGAACCGGCTCAAGCAGGGCCCCTGGAACGTGCGGATCGTCAAGCAGAAGGGGCGGTCGGTCGCGGTCGTCACCCCGAAGTAGGCGCGGCGATCGAGCCGTAGACCCGCGGAGGGCGGCGTGGCGACACCGGAGCGCCGCACCGCCCTCCCGTCTACCCTCTGCCCCTCGTGATCCACGCCCGCGGCATCTCGAAGAGCTACGGCGTCGTCAGGGCGCTGACGGACGTCGACTTCGAGATCGGGAGCGGGGAGATCGTCGCGATCGTCGGCGAGAACGGCTCCGGCAAGTCGACGCTCGCGAAGATCCTCGCCGGCGCGGTCCAGGCCGATGAAGGCGAGATCGTCCTCGACGGCGAGCCGCTCGCGCTCACGAGGCCGCGCGACGCACTCGAGGCCGGGATCGCGCTCGTCGCGCAGGAGGTGACGGCGGTGCCGTGGATGAGCGTCGCCGAGAACGTCCTGCTCTCGCACCTGATGCGTCCGGTTCAGCGCGTGAGCCGGCGCCGCCTCGCCGCGCAGGCGCGCGTGGTCCTGAACGAGGTCGGGATCCGCTGCGACCCGAACCTCTCGTACATGTCGCTGAAGGCCGGCGACCGCGAGCTGGTCGAGGTCGCGAAGGCGATCGCGACGAAGCCGCGGTACCTGATCCTCGACGAGGCGACGAGCCGGCTCGGGGAGGCGGACGTCGAGCGCCTGTTCGCCCTCGTCCGCCGCCTGCGCGACCGCGGCGTCTCGACGATCCTGATCACCCATCGTCTTCGGGAGATCGTCGACCTGGCCGACCGCGCAGTCGTGCTGCGGGACGGGCGGCGCGTCGGCGACCTCGAGCAGTCGGAGCTGGACGAGGAGCGGCTGAGCCGGATGATGGTCGGGCGCGACCTGAGCGACTTCTTCCACAAGCAGACGGTCGACCGCGGCGAGCCGCTGCTCGTGCTCGACGAGCTCGTCGCCGACAAGGCGACGGCGCCGATCTCGCTGGAGGTGCGCGCCGGCGAGGTCGTCGGGCTCGCCGGGCTCGTCGGCTGCGGGCGGACCGAGCTGCTCGAGACGATCGGCGGGATCCGCCGCGCGCGCAGCGGCCGCGTGCTCGTCGACGGCGAAGAGATCCCGCCCGGCAACCCGAAGGCGGCGCTGCGCGGAGGCATCGCGCTCGTGCCGGAGGACCGCCATGCGCAGGGCCTCGTCCTCGCGGCGACGATCCGCGAGAACGTCGCGATGCCGCTCTGGCGGCCGCTCGCGGTCGTCCACCAGCTCTGGGAGCGGCGGCTCGGCCGCCAGGCGATCGAGCGCTTCCGCATCCGCGCTTCCAGTGCCGACGCGACGGTGCGCTCGCTCTCGGGCGGCAACCAGCAGAAGGTCGTCCTGGCGCGGGCCCTGATCCGCCAGCCGCGCATTCTGCTGCTGGACGAGCCGACCCGCGGCATCGACGTCGGCGCGAAGGAAGAGGTCTTTCAGCTGATCGGCGAGCTGCTCAAGTCGGGGATCGGCATCCTGCTCGTCTCCTCGGACATGACCGAGATCCTCGGCCTCGCCGACCGGATCGTCGTGCTCCACGAACGCCGCGCGGTCGGCGCGCTGGAGCGCCCCGACTTCACGGAGGAACGAATCGCGTACCTGAGCGCTGGTGGACGTGCAGGGGCCGGAGCAGGCGCAGCCTGAGGAGCCGAGCGGCCGCGCGGCCCTGCCGGACCTGAGCCGGCTCGGGCGGCGGACCCGCGACGCGTTCCTGACCTACGTCGGCGTCGTCACGGTTCTCGCCGCGCTCGTCATCTACTTCTCCCTGTCGCAGTCGAAGTTCTTCACCTACGAGAACTTCCTCAACATCCTCGACACGAACGCCGTCCTGCTCGTGGTCTCGGTCGGGCTCACGTTCACCCTCCTCGTCGGCGGCTTCGACCTCTCGATCGGCGGCGTCCTCGCGCTGTCGGGCGTCGTCCTCGCGAAGCTGCTCCAGAACGGCGTACCGACGGGCGTCGCGATGGTGATCGTCCTGATCGGAGCGTGTCTCGTGTGCGGCGTGGCCGTGAACGGCTTCACGATCGCCAGGCTGGGGGTGAACTTCTTCGTCGTCACGCTGGGGTTACTCGCGATCTCGCGCGGGGCTGCGCTCGCGATCACCAACGGCGCGTCGCAGGGCCTCTACGAGGAGCAATTCCTGCGTGACGTCGGCTCGTACCGGCTGGGGGGCGACATCTCGATGCCGGTCGTGATCGGCCTCTTCGTGCTCGTGCTGTCGATCCTCGTCCTCCGCTACACGGGGTACGGGCGCATGATCTACGCCGTCGGCGGCAACTCCGAGGCGGCCCGGCTCGCCGGGATCAACGTGATGCTCGTGCGCCTCTCCGCCTATGCGATCTCGGCGCTCCTGGCCGGGCTCGCGGGCATCCTCGAGGCCGGCCGGCTCGCGGCGGCCGCCCCCGACACCGACCAGGGGATCGAGCTCACCGCAGCGGCGGCCGTGCTCCTCGGCGGAACGAGCTTCGTCGGCGGCCAGGGGACGATGTTCGGCACGTTCCTCGGAGTCGTCTTCCTCGGCGTGCTCCAGAACGGCCTGATCATCTCTTCGATCTCGATCTACTACCAGGGCGTCATCTCGGGCGCGGTGCTGATCGCGTCGGTCACCATCGACCGGCTCCGCCGCGTCCGCGCGGGCGCCGCCTGACAGAGGAGGAGAAATGCGGTTCAGCGTCATGATCTGGCCCTACTCGGGCGCCTCGGTCGAGTCGGTCGTGAGACTTGCGGAGGTCGCCGAGGACTGCGGCTACGACACGGTCTACGTCGGCGACTCGCAGATGATCTGGAACGACGCGTGGATCACGCTGGCGGCCTGCGCGCTCGCGACGAAACGCGTCAAGCTCGGCCCGGGGGTCTCCAACCTGATCACGCGCCACCCCGGGGTGACGGCGAACGCGATCAACACGCTGAACATGCTGAGCGGCGGACGCGCCGTCCTCGGTCTCGGCGCCGGCGACTCGGCCGTCCGGACCGCTGGGCTGCAGCCCTCGCCGCTCGCCGAGCTGCGCGAGCGGCTTCCCGTCGTGCGCGCGCTGCTCGACGGCGAGGAGGTCGACGTCCTCGACTGGTACAAGCCGCGCCCCGACAAGCACGCCTGGGGGGCCGGGACGCGGATGCGCGTCTACGGCGTGGAGGACGGCGGCAAGGACGTCCCGATCCAGCTCGCCTGCATGCAGCCGAAGTCGGCCGCCGTCGCAGGCGAGTTCACCGACGGCGTGATCGTGGACGGCCACATGGGCGGCAATGCCGAGGGCGCTCGCGCGACGGTCGCGGCCGTGCGCGAAGGGGCCGAGCGTGCCGGCAAGGATCCCTCGTCCGTGCGGGTCATCGCCGCCATCGACGCCGCCGTCGACGACGACCGGACGAAGGCGATCGAGAAGGTCCGCCCGACGGTCGCGCGCAACATCGCGCGCAAGCCGTGGCTCCCGGACACGCTCGGGGTCGAGCACGCGGACGTCGTCAAGGAGGTCAGCGAGTCGTACAACTTTGCCGAGCATCTCGACCTGACCGCACGGCACCGCGAGCTGATCACCGAGGAAGTGGCGCAGAAGTGCGCGATCGCCGGCACCCCGGACGATTGCATCGCGAAGGCGCGCGAGCTCGAGGAGGCGGGGATCACCGACATCGCGGTCTTCGGCACCTCGCAGGACGAGGCAGGCTCGCGCGAAATGCTGGAGCGCTTCTCGCGGGACGTCTTCCCGCACGTGTGAGAAATACTCGACAGTGCTCTCGGCTGGGAGTTATCTTTCCGCCGTGAGCCTGGCCGCCGAGGTCAAGGAGTTCGCTCTCGGGCTCGGCGCGGACGCGGTCGGCATCGCGAGCGTCGACGTCCTGAACGCGCACCCGCCCGACCCCAACTGTCCGCAGACGCCCGAACAGATCTGGTCCGAGGCCCGCTCGTGCGTCGCGTTCACGCAGCGCATCCCTGCCGGAGCGTTCCGGGCCCGCGACATGGCCTGCGTGCACCACGTCGACCAGCTCGTGCTGCGCGAGATGGACAAGGTCGGCTACCGGATCGCCCGGTTCCTGGAGGACCGTGGCCACCGCGCGTTCCAGTCCGCCGCGCAGGAGACGGTGTGGGAGTACAAGAACGGCTCGTACGGCTGGCTGTCGCTCCGCCACGTGGCGATCGAGGCGGGGCTCGGAACGCTCGGGCTCGAGCTCAACCTGCTCACGGAGTCCGCGGGCCCGCGCTGCTACACGACGGCGGTCCTCACCGACGCGGAGCTCGAGCCGGACACGAAGCTGCGCGCGCAACTGTGCATCGGCGAGACGTGCTCGCGGTGCCTGCACGCGTGCCCGCCCGACGCCGTCGGCCACTGGGATCTCGACAAGCGCCTGTGCGCCACGTTCGCGCAGGAGTTCGGCTTCGCGACGATCCTCCGCGTCGCGCGCGCGTTCAGCGCCGCGCCGACGCCGGTAGACCAGCTCGCCGTCACGCGCACCCACGAGTGGCTGGGGATCTGGCAGGGCTTGCTGCGCGTCGTCGGGGCGTTCGGAGACTGCCCGCGCTGTCTGGCGGTGTGTCCCGTCGGCGACGACTACAACGCGTTCCTGCGCGAGGACCAGCGCCTGATCCCGGAGAAGACTCCGGCCAAGGCCGAGCGCGGGAGGCAGCTGTTGCAGATCCGCAAGCGTGGGGAGCTCGTTCCCGGCCTCGCCGACGGCCGCAGCCGCTGGGTCGGCGAGGACGGCTACACGCCGCCGGCGAAACGCGCCGTGGAGCTCGTGTGAGCGTCGCGACGCTGACCAGCGAGACGGTGAAGGCCAAGGCACGCGAGCTCGGCGCCGACCTCGTCGGGATTGCCGCCGGCGCTGCGCTCGACCGCCACCCGCCGGACGCCGAGCGGCCGCAGACCCCGTCGGCGATCACGCCCGAGGACTCGCGCAGCGTGATCGTCCTGGCGCGGCGGCTCCTCCACGGCCTCGGCCGCCTGAAGGGCCACGACGACCGGCACAAGCAGTACTCGACCGAGCTGATCATCTCCGAGCTTGAGGAGATCGAGCTCAAGCTCGTCTACTTCCTCGAGGACCACGGCTCGGCGGCGCTGACGATTCCGCCGGTGCACGCGGACCCGCGGCTCTACGACGTCGAGGGCGACACGCGCGCGCCGCTCTCGCTGCCGCACGCCGCGGTCGAGGCCGGGCTCGGCACGCTCGGCCTGAACCTGATGCTGCTGACGCCGGAATATGGGCCGCGCGTACTGCTCGGCGCAGTCCTGACGTCCGCTGAGCTCGAGCCGGACGAACCGCTCGCCGAGCCCCTGTGCCTCGGCGAGTCGTGCGGGCGTTGCCTTCTGGCGTGCCCCGGCGACGCGATTCGGCAATGGCAGCTCGTCAAGTCCCGCTGCTCGCCGTACGCCTCGCCGTACGGATACGGGCACCTGATCGGACACCTGGAACGGCTCGTGCTGGCGCCGGCCGAGGAACGCGAGACGCTGCTCAAGTCCCGCGACACCTTCATGGCCTGGCAGTCGATCCTGCGCGGCGTCGGCGTCTACAGCGGCTGCACGCGCTGCGTCGACGTCTGCCCGGTCGGCGCGGACTACGAGCAGCACCTGAGCGACATTCAGGCCGAGATCCCGGAGCGCACGCCCGACAAGGAAACGACGCTCGCAGGGATTCAGGCTCTCGCCGCGGCCGGCGACAGAGGCCCCTACTTCACGCGGTCCGCGCGCTGGATCGAAGGACCGGCGGCCGCGGCGAAATAACGCTCGCTGGCAGCGCGCAGCGAATCGAGCGCGCGGCGGAACACGGCGACCGCCTCGTCGCGCTCGGGCAGGTCGAGGACGTCGCTCGGCGGCTCGGGGTCGAGGAGCGGGAAGTGCCGGAACTCGTGGGCGATGCTCGTGCGGGTGACGAAGGCGTCGCGATCGTCCCGCACGCCATTCGTCGCGGCAAAGCGCACGACGAAGTCGCGGTAACGCTCGCGCAGGCCGTCGATGTCCCAGATCCGCGTGATCAGCGACCGCGCGTCACCCACGCTCACGGGCGCGCCGAGGAGCACCTCGACCTGGGAAGCGACCTCGAGGTCCTCGGTCAGGAGCTCGACGTCCCGCGCACGATCGTGCGGCGAGAGCCACGTCCCGTCGCTGACGAGGCCGAAGCCGAGAAAGCGCAGCCGCTGCGCAAGGCTGGCGCGCGCCTGCTCGGCGGGAACGGAGTGGCAGACGATCGTCCAGCGGCCGGCCGGCGTCTCCGTCCCGAACGAGAACACGCGGCGGTCGCCCTCGGCGAGCACGTGCTCGCAGTGCGCGGTGACGCCGTACGAGACCTCGCGCCCGTCCTTGACCCGCTCGAGCAGGCCGCGCTGGACGAGGCGCGACAGCGCGACGCGTGACGCCCCGACCGAGAACCCGAACTCGCCGAGCAGCCTGACGAGACCTCCGGCGCGGACGCGACGTCCGGGCTCGCGAGCGTAGAGCGCCAGCATCGTCAGCACGAGACCCTGCGGCCGGAGCTGCACGGCTAGAGGCGGCGGGCGAGCGAGTACGCCGAGTGCACCGCGTCGTGGATCCTGCCGGGCGACGCCGCGTCGCCGATCACATGCACCTCGACGCCCGCGCGCAGGAGGTCGTCCGCGAGCCCCCGTTCGGACGAGCGCCCGACCGCCGCCACGACCCGCTCCGCGCTCAGCTCGCGGCCGTCGGCAAGCGTCACCCCGCCGTCACGGACGGCGACGACCGCCGTCCCCGTCAGCACGTGCACGCCGGCCGCCTCCAGCCGCTCGCCGTAGGTGATCCGGTCCGTGATCACGTCGCCCCGCATCAGCTCGTCTCCGGCCTCGACGAGCGTGACGTGCGCTCCGTCCTCGGCGAGCCGGAGCGCCGTCTCGGTGCCGACGAACCCACCGCCGACGACGACCGCGCTCGCGGCGCCGCCGTCGAGAGCGTGCACGGCGTGCTCGGCGCCCGGCAGCGCGAGCTCCCGCGGGCGGGCGCCGGTGGCGACGACGACGGCGTCGTACTCCGCGAGCGACCCGGCGTCCGCCGCGCGCGTGAGCACATCGACGCC
>DATENZ010000122.1:0-4568 GCA_035274625.1 Gaiellaceae bacterium | reverse complement strand
TGCTCGACTCGTCTCGGCCGCAGAGCGGCTGATCGCGGGCCTCCGAGCCGCTGTCGAAGCGGTGCGGAGGCTCGAGGCGCCGGAGCTCGCCCGGGCCGAGCAGAGCTCGGCGAGCGCCGGCCGGATTGCGGCGAGCCTGCGCGCGCTGGGCGGGCGCGAGGTGGAGCTCCGGCGCGCGCTCGCGGAAGCGGCGGAGCGAGTCTCGGGGGTCGACGTCGAGCTCGCCCGGCTCGAGGCGGAGCGCGGGGAGGCGCGCCGGCGCCTGGAGCAGACAGGCACGGAGCCCGTCGAGGGCCCACGCGAGGAGCTGGCCGAGAAGCTCGAGCGCCTCGAGCGGCGCCGCGAGCAGCTCGGCAGCGTCAACCCGTTCGCGAAGGAGGAGTACGCGCGGGAGAAGGAGCGGCTGGCGGAGCTGCGGACGCAGCGAGATGACCTCGAGCAGTCCCTCGACGAGCTCCGCAAGCTCCGCGACGAGCTGACGGAGACGGTCGAGCGACGCTTCGCGGAGACCTTCGACGCCGTCCAGCGGAACTTCGCCGAGGTCGCCTCGACGCTCTTCCCCGGCGGCAACGGTCGGTTGCGGCTGACCGAGCCGGAGGAGGAAGGCGAGGAAACCGGGATCGAGGTCGAGCTCTCGCCCGCCGGGAAGCGCGTCACCCGGCTCTCGCTGCTCTCCGGCGGCGAGAAGGCGCTCGGCGCGATCTCGTTCCTGTTCGCGCTGTTCCTCGCCCGCCCGTGCCCGTTCTACCTCCTGGACGAGGTCGAGGCCGCGCTCGACGACACGAACATCGGCCGGTTCTGCGCGCTCCTCCGGCGCTTTGCCGACCGCGCGCAGTTCATCGTCGTCACGCACCAGAAGCGGACGATGGAGGCCGCCGACGCGCTCTACGGCGTCACGATGGGCGCCGACGGGGTCTCGCAGGTCGTCTCGCGCCGCCTGCCGCGCGAGGACGCGGCCGCGGTCTCGGCCGCCTGAGCGCTCGCGTCAGATCAGCTCGTCGAGCTGCTCGAGCGCCTCGAGCAGCTTCGCCTGGGCGGCCTCTTGCTCGACCGCGCCGGCGCCGCGAATGCGGTGCGCGGCGATCGCGACCTCGTGGACGCGCTCGAGGCGCTGGAGGAGGTCGCGAAGCGTGTCGACCGAGTGCCGGAGGAGCCGCAGGCGTTCGTCGATGTCGTCGTCGCCGAGCTGGTCGAGTCCGGAAAACCTGGCCGAGAGCGTCTCCGCGACGTCGCGAACCGATGCCATCAGGATGTCCTCGTCCGCCTCGAGTGCATTCTCGAGCGGATCGACGGGAACGGCGCGTAGGCCTTCGTCCACCTCTGAATCACCTCCTTTTGCGGCGCGTTTGCAGTTTCCCCGGCCGCCTCGGAGGTTTAACCGGCCGAAGGTCTAGGGTGCACATTACGCTGCGCTACCGATGGCGCGGACCTGGGGAGAGCTGCTCGGCGAAGGGGCGGCCGACGAGACCGCGGAGGAGCGAGCAGGCTTCTTCTCGCGGCTGCGCGATTCGCTCTCGAAGTCGCGGCGGGCGCTCGCGCAGCAGCTCGCGTTCGCGGCGTTCGATCCGGCGGACGAGGAGGCGTGGGAGCGGCTCGAGGAAGCGCTGATCGGAGCCGATCTGGGCGTCCCGGCCACGGCGGAGGTCGTGCGGCGGCTGGAGAGCCGAGGCGCCCTGACCAGTCTCGAGCAGCCGCTCGTCGAGGAGCTCGCCTCGCTGCTCGGCGAGCCGGGGACGCTCGATGTCGGCGCGCGACCGTCCGTCCTCCTCGTCGTCGGCGTCAACGGCACGGGCAAGACGACGACGATCGGCAAGCTCGCGGCGAAGCTGCGCGACCACGGCCGGTCGGTCCTGCTCGCCGCAGCCGACACGTTCCGCGCCGCCGCCGAGGAGCAGCTCGAGATCTGGGCCCAGCGTGCCGGCGCGGACTTCGTCGGGTCGCCCCGTGGCGGTGATCCGGCGGCCGTCGCCTATGACGCGATCGAGGCCGCGACCGCCAGGGGCCGGGACGTGGTCATCGTCGACACCGCCGGCCGCCTCCACACGCAGACGAACCTGATGGAGGAGCTCGCCAAGGTGCACCGCGTGATCACGGGGAAGCTGGAAGGCGCGCCGCACGAGACGCTGCTCGTCGTCGACGCGACGACGGGGCAGAACGGGCTCCAGCAGGCGCGGCTCTTCGGTGAGGCGGTCGACGTGACAGGCGTGGCGCTGACCAAGCTCGACGGCTCGGCCAAGGGCGGCATCGCCGTCGCGATCGCGCACGAGCTCGGGCTGCCGGTGAAGCTCGTCGGCGTCGGCGAGGGCCTCGACGACCTGCGGCCGTTCGACCCGCAGGACTTCGCGCGCGCACTCGTCGCCGGCTGACGCTCTCTCGTAGAGTCGCCCCGATGGCGACGTACGTCCTCGTCCACGGTGCCTGGCACGGCAGCTGGGAATGGGAGGCGCTGACGCCGCTGCTCGAGGAAGGCGGGCACCGCGTGCTCGCGGTCGACCTGCCGCGGACGTCGCTCGACGACATCGTGGCGACGATCCGCGACGCCGTCGAGTCCGCCGAGGAGCCCGCGATCCTCGTCGGCCACAGCGCGGGCGGGATGTGGATCACGCAGACCGCCGAGGAGATTCCGGAGCGGATCGCGAAGCTCGTCTATGTGGCGGCGTTCCTGCCTCGCGACGGTCAGGCGCTCGTCGATCTCGCCGGCGACGACATCGTCCAGACGAACCTGATCGTCGATGAGGCCGCTGGCACGGCTCTCGTCGCCGAGAGCGTCCACCGTGAGGCGTTCTACGGCGAGTGCCCGGACGAGGTCGCCGCCGCCGCGTCGGCGCGGCACATTCCGGAAGCGTTTGCCCCGTTCGCGACGCCCGTGCGGATCACCGAGGAGCGCGGCGGTTCAGTTCCGCGCGTCTACATCGAGTGCATGCGCGACAACGCGATGCTGATCGGCAAGCAGCGCGCGATGCAGGCGGCGATGCCGTGCCAGCAGGTCTTGACGATCGACACCGACCACTGCCCGTCGCTCTCCGACCCGCGGGAGCTCGCGGACCACCTCTTGAGCCTCGCCTAGACCGCTGCGGCCTGCGTCACCGCAGCGGGCAGAGCGCCGGCGCGCCGCCCGCGCCAGAGCAGCACGCCCAGCGTGCCGTAGAAGATCGGGTGGACGACGAACCCGTACAGAAACGGCGGGATCAGGCTCGTGTGACTGGCCGGCGTGATGAAGTCGAACAGCCGGCCGAAGTAGATGAGCACGAGCAGCGCCCCGCCGAACATCCCGACGTACCCGAGCACGAGCGGCAGTCTCCCGCTCCGGACGATCAGCCAGCCGACGAGGACGAGCGCCAGCCCCGCCGTCCCGTAGCGGAGGACGCCCTTCGTCACAGCCTCGACGCCGGGGTAGTAGGCCGGACTCGACGGGGTCTCCAGCGCAGCGAGCTCGTAGCCCCCGTGGAGGATGCCGCCCAGTGCGCCGAGCAGTCCGAGCACGAGCGCCGTGAGCGCGAAGGCCTCGTCGGTCTCGCGGAGCCGCCGGAAGATCGCGACGAGCACCGGGACGCTCACGATCGCGCCGCCGAGGAGCAGCGCGAAGAACGGTTTCGTCTGGCTGTCGCCGCCGACGATGACCGCGAAGACGGCGGCGAAGGCGAGCGCGCCGAAGGCGACGGCGATCGAGCAGACGCCGGCAAAACGGTCGAATGAATCCATCTCACCCCCTTCGTGCGAGCGCGCCGGTCGGTTCGGTTCGCCGGCGGCGCGGCCGGGCTCCGGCGCCGATTCGTTCCAAGGCCCGCGCGTACACTGTTCGGCCGGTGTTCGACACGCTCTCGGACAAGCTCCAGAACGCTCTCGGCGACCTGCGGAAGCGCGGGCGGCTCGACGACGAATCGGTCTCGAAGGCGATGCGCGAGGTTCGCCTCGCGCTGCTCGAGGCGGACGTCAACCTGCAGGTCGTCAAGGACTTCGTCGCCCGGGTCCGCGAGCGCGCCGTCGGGGAAGAGGTGACGAAGAGCCTGACGCCCGGTCAGCAGGTCGTGAAGATCGTCCACGAGGAGCTGACGCAGACCATGGGTGGCGGCGACTCCCGGCTCGCCTTCGCAGGCCGCCCGCCGACCGTGACCCTGCTCGCCGGTCTCCAGGGATCGGGCAAGACGACGGCCGCCGCGAAGCTCGCTCTGATGCTCCGGAAGGACGGGAAGTCTCCGGCGCTCGTCGCGGCCGACCTTCAGCGTCCCGCGGCGATCGACCAGCTGGAGCAGCTCGGGCGCCAGATCCAGGTGCCGGTCTACGCCGAGGAGCGCAAGGACCCCGTCGCCGCCTCCCGACGCGGCCTGGAGTGGGGGAAGGAGCAGGGCGCGGACGTGGTGATCGTCGACACGGCCGGGCGGCATCAGGTCGACGAGGCGCTCATGGAGGAGCTGGGCCAGATCGCCGAGGCGATCCGGCCGACGAACGTCCTCCTCGTGCTCGACGCGATGACCGGCCAGGAGGCCGTGAACGTCGCGCAGGCGTTCCAGGAACGAGTCGCGTTCGACGGCATCCTCCTGACGAAGCTCGACGGCGACGCCCGCGGC
>DATENZ010000121.1:0-27104 GCA_035274625.1 Gaiellaceae bacterium | reverse complement strand
TCAGGTCATTCGCGCCGGAAGCGCGCCGTCACTGCGTTGTTGCGGACCTTCAGCGAGCAGACAGTGTTCGTGCCGTGACAGGCTCCGCTCCAGGACGCGAAGCGCCATCCCCTCGCCGGGCGGGCGGTGAGGCGAACGGTGCTGCCGGGCTTGAAACCGTCCGCGCAGGTGCGGGTGCACGCGATCCCGGCCGGCCTGCTCGTCACCTTCCCGGCCCCGACGACGGCGACGGCGACCCGTGCGGACGACGTGAACCTTCTCCGCCCCGACGCCTGGCCGCACTCGTTCGTGACCGTCAGCGAGACGGAGTAGCGGGTCGCGGGCGTGAGCCCGGGTAACTGGACGTGGTTCCCTCCCCCGGGAGCCGACATCGTCGCGGCGCGCGAGATGCGGCCGGGCGTGACGGCGAGACGGGCGGTCAGCTTCCCGTCCGAGCGCACCGCGTACGCGACGACTGCCGAGCGCGGCCCGACCGCCACGACCCGCAGGTCGTCGACGGCCGGCGGGACGCTGCAGTCGGTGCTCCGCAGCGACGTGAACGACACCTGCTGGGCCGACTCGCCGCAGCCGTTGCGGGCGACGAGGCGGACCGTGTAGCCCGTGCCCGGGCTCAGGCCGCTCAGCGGAGCCTGGCCGGCGCCGCCGGGCGCGGCGATCTGGCCCGCGAGGTCGATGCCGCCCGGGTCGACGAGGACGTGCGCGGTGACAGCGTCCGCGGAGCTGACGCTGTACGTCACGAGCGCGGCGTCCTGCGTGATCGCCCCGACCTGGAGGCTGTCGATCGCGGGCGGCCCCGCGCACGGCGGGGGCGGTGGGGAGTTCGGCGTCCGGAAGTCGATCAGCAGCGAGTCCGAGCCGCAGTCGTTGTGCACGCTGAGCGTCCCACGGTAGTGCGTGCCGGGGAGAAGGCTCCCGAGGCTCACAGTGAACGCCCCGCCCCCGGCGTCGAAGGTGCCGTTGAATCCTCCCGACGCGGGTGACCAGATGTCGCCGTCGTACGAGCCGCCCGAAGACGACGAGATGGAGAAGGCGAGGATTGCGGTCTTATCGCTGACGGACGTCGTGCTGAGCGACGTGATCGTCGGGGCTCCACAGCCGGTGAGGCGCGGACTACCGCCTGCAGCGGGAACGACCACGAATGCGACGACGGCGACGATCGCCGCTCCAAGCGCCGCGACCGCAACGATTCTGCTCGTCCTCATCGTCCCCTCCTCGGCCTGCCCCGGACCGGGCGGCACCCTATCAACCGGCTCGGATCGCGACGGCGAGGACGGCGCTCACCCGCCTGTTGCCTGATCGTCAAACGTTTCGCGAAAGGTCGCGGCGGGGATAGGCGGGGATAGCGGCTGCCGGTTCGCGCCTGCGGCCTGGGCTCACGGAGGAGGGAGACCGATGTTGCTTCGACGCCTCGTCCCGGGACGGCGAGGGCTCGCCCTGGCAGGGTTGCTCGCCGCGTGCCTGGCCGCGCTCGCACTGCCGGGCGCACTGGGGGCGCGATCGACCGGGCGGTATGACGCGAGCTGTGCGTGGATGGACGCGTCGAAGACGCCCGACGCCCGCGCCCACCTGCTGGTCGCGGCGATGACGATCGACCAGAAGATCTCGATCGTCCACCAGCACGAATGGATGACCCACTACGGCACGGCCGGCTACATCCGCGGCGATGCCAGCGTGTGCCTACCCGACCTCGTCTTCAGCGACTCCGGCCAGGGCGTGGGCGGCGAGCAGGTGCACACGGTCGCGTTCGCCGCGCCGGTCGCGCAAGCGTCCACCTGGGACCCGGCGATGCAGTACGACTGGGGAAGCCATGTCGGCTGGGAGGCATGGCACAAGGGCATCGACATCCACCTCGCCCCGGCCTTCAACATCGCGCGGTTCCCGCGAAACGGGCGCAACTTCGAGTACATGGGCGAGGACCCCTACCTCGCCGGCAAGGGCGCCGCCGCCGCGACGCGCGGCCTCCAGTCACAGCACGTCGTCGCCACGCTGAAGCACTACGCGCTCAACAACCACGAGGTGAACCGGATGTCGGTGTCGGCGGACGTCGACCCGCGCACCGCGCATGAGCTCTACCTGGCCGCGTTCGAGACCGCCGTCAAGGAGGGCCGACCCGGCGCGGTCATGTGCGCCTACAACCGCGTCAACTTCGTCGCGCCCTACGGCAACAGCACGAGCATCTACGCCTGCGAGCACCCGACGCTCCTGACCACCTACCTGAAGCAGGAGTTCGGGTTCGACGGGTGGGTGATGTCCGACTGGAACGCGACCCATTCGACGGTCGCAGCCGCGCTGGCCGGGCTCGACCAGGAGATGGCGGTCTTCCCCGGAACGTTCTTCGCCGATCCGCTGAAGCAGGCGGTGCAGAACGGGCAGGTGCCGCAGTCGCGGCTCGACGACATGGTCATCCGGATCACGAGAGCGATGTTCCGCGTCGGCGTCTTCGACCACCCGCCGGCCGCGCAGCCGGACGCGTACAGCGCCGACGTGGAGACGCCCGACGAGATCGCGTTCGCGCGCAAGCTGGCCGAGCAGGGGACGGTTCTGCTGAAGAACGGCCCCGGAGCGCTCCCGATCGCGGGCCAGGGCAAGCGGATCGCCGTGATCGGACGCGCGGCGGGGCCGGACGGCGTCCTCGACGTCTACAACGGCGGCGGCAGCGCGCACGTGCCGCAGTTCGGGAACAAGTCGAACGTCGTCAGCCCGCTGCAAGGCATCCAGGAACGCGCGGCCGCCGACGGGGACGTGGTCGTCTACGACGACGGCAGCTCTCCGGACGCTGCGGCGGCGTTGGCGAGCACCGCAGACGTCGCGGTCGTCTTCGGTTACTACACCGAGGCCGAAGGCGGCGACCGGGCGAGCCTCTCGCTCGACAACAACGGAGACGCCCTGATCTCGGCCGTTGCCGGATCGCAGCCGAACACGGCCGTCGTCCTCAACACCGGCGGCCCAGCGCTGATGCCGTGGCTCGGGAACGTCAAGTCCGTGCTGGAGGCGTGGTACCCGGGCCAGGAGTACGGGCACGCGATCGCCGCGCTCCTCTTCGGCGACGTCAACCCGTCCGCGAAGCTGCCCCAGACGTTCCCGAAGGCCGAGGCCGACCTGCCGGCGCAGACGCCGGAGCAGTATCCGGGCGTCGACCAGGGCGGCATCCCGCACGCCCGCTATTCCGAAGGCCTCCTCGTCGGCTATCGCTGGTTCGACGCGAAGGGGATCGAGCCGCTCTTCCCGTTCGGCCACGGCCTTTCGTATACGACCTTCGGGTACTCGGGGCTGAAGATCAAGAACGGCAGGACGGTCACCGTCACCTTCTCGATCACGAACACCGGCGAGCGCGCCGGCGCCGAGGTCGGCCAGCTCTACGTCGGCTTCCCGGCGACGACCGGGGAGCCGCCGAAGCAGCTGAAGGGATTCCAGAAGGTGTACCTCGAGCCGGGCCAATCGAAGCGGATCACGCTCAAGCTCGACCGTCGCGCCTTTTCGTACTGGGATGCAGGCCGCCGGGACTGGGAGGCGCGCAACGGCAGCTACCGCATCTACGTCGGCAGCTCGTCGCGAGACATCCGGCTGACCGGGAACGTCCGCCTCAGCCGCTGACCGGACCACCGCGAGAGCGGGGCGGCACCTGCCGCCCCGCTCTCGTCACAGCCTGATCGGAAACCGCCTCGACGCCAGAGGGATACACGGCGGCGAGCCGGTCGGCACGACTACCGCGGTCACGGGCCCGCGGACCTTTCCTCCGTAGCGGAACTCGACGACGCCACGCGTGCGGGGCGGGCCGCAGCGACGCGAGCACCCGTCCACGGCGGAGCAGCCGCAGCCGCAGGCAGTCGTCGCCGATCGTCTCCGTCACGTTGCCGAGGTTCGCAAGCCACAGCTCGAGCACGCGCCCGGCACGGATCGGGCGCACGTGTAGCCGCAGGAGCGCGAGCTTCCGAACGACCCTGCCCGGAGCGCGGACGACGACCACCACGCCCACCCGCATCCGGACGGCCACGGTCCCGCGCCGCAGCGGCCGGGTCGTCAGGAGCAGCAGCGCCTGGTGATCGCCGGGCTCTGCCCTGCGCGGAACCGTCGCGGCAACCAGAAGAGAGGTGTGCTCGCCGGGGCCGAGGACCAGACGAGCCGGACGGGCTGCGAGCCAAGTGGCGGCGCTTCGGGAGGCAAGGCGCCGCCACAAGATCTGCGGCCGGCCACGGAGGTCGACGCCGAGGCTCGTTCGCGCGACGTCCACGACGATTCGCTCGGAGCCCGTGTTCGCCACGTCGACCGCCTGCCGCGAGCTTCCCACCAGGGTGACCCGCGCGGGCGTCGCGACCAGCGCGACCGGAGGTGCAGGTGCGTTCGCGCTCGGAGCTCCGAGCGCGAACGCACAGGCCGCCACGCTGAGGCAGGGGATCACTTGCCGATCAGCGTGTAGGTGATCGTCGCGGTGTAGTGCCCCGCCGGGACGATCGGGAGCGGCGCGGCGAAGCCGATGCTCGTCGGCCAGACATCGCCTGCCGGGGCGCTCTTCGTGTTCGACGAGCCGATCAGGGCGTCCGGGACTGGGGCGATCGGGATGGGGATCGTCGCGCCGCCGCCGAGACCGGGCCCGAGCTGCGTCCCGGGCGGCGCGGTGCTCGCGACGCCGAGCGGGAGATCCTGCGGCGCGAAGGCCGTCCGGTGGATGCTGAGCATGTACCCGGCGGCGTTGTTGCTGACGACGGTCGCCTTCTCGGAGACCGCGGCGGGGGTCTGACCGGCGCTGGCATTCCCGAAGCTGATCGTCGGCCGCTCGAGCGCGAGGGAGAGCACCGCCTGGATGTCGATGTCGACCGCCGCGTCCTGCGTTAGCCCGGCGGGCGGCGGGCCGCCTCCGCAGGTAACGGTCGGAGACGCGGAGTGCCGCGGGGAGACCGGCGAGACGGTGAAGTCGGCGGAGTTGTTGTTCGTGTCGGTGCAGCCGGAGCCGTTGCGGACGGCGGCCGTCGTCGCGCCGAGAGCAGGGGCGGGGCTGCCGCCCTCGTAGTCGAGGGCGCCGCCGTAGCCGAGCAGATCCTCGACGGCGGGAACCGCGGAGCAGCTGCCGGCCGTCGCGCCGCAGCCCAACGCCGCCGTATCGTGGACGACCGCCACCTTGCCGCCCGAGGCGGCCATGTTCGTCGTACCGGTCGCGTCGGGCGTCGGCAGCGGAGATCCGGCCGCACCGCCCGACGCGAGCTGCACCAGGAAGTACCCGCCGGCCTTGATCGATCCGGTGAGAGGTGTGACCTGCCACGTCGTCCCGGCGGCGGATGCGTACTGGACGGTCCAGCCGGACAGGGTGACGGAGGACGAGCCCCGGTTGAAGAGCTCGACGAAGTCGTTGGTGAAGCTCGCGCCGCTGTTCCCGCCGGCGGCGTAGACCTGGCTGACGACGAGGGACGACGTTGCGCCGCGCGCGAGCGGGACGGCAAGCAAAAGCGCAGCGGTGAGAGACGTGACGACGAGACGGATTCGGTTCATTGGCGGCTCCGATCGGGAGAGGAGGTCGGGTTTCTCCCTTGGTACCGGGCCGCCGGCGCCGCCGACAGTGTCCTTTTGCGATCGTCACGCTCTCGTCACTCGAGCGTCACATCAGCGCCACGGAACCTCCGGAGAGCGGTAGTAGTTGACGCCGAGCGCCGCCAGGAGGGGGCCCTGCGCGCCGAGGCGCAGCCGGTACTCCGACCAGCTCCGCCCACGCGCAGGGGACCAGCCGATCTCCGCGATCCCGATCAGGCGCGGAAACGCAAGGTACTCGGCGTCGGCCATCGTCCGGACGGTCTCGGACCAGAGCGGCGCCTCGACGCCGAGGACCGCAGCCGCCGCCAGCCCGGGGACGACCCGCGCAGGGTCCCAGGCGTAGGAATCGCGGACGCTCGAGAACCCCGCCCACTGCAGCCCGAGCCGGGTCGACGCGTCGTACTTCATGTCCAGATAGGCGTGCGCCGCCGGAGACATGATCACCTTCGCCCCCTGCGCCACCGCCCGCTGCGACAGCGCGCTCTTCGCCCCCTCGAGGTTCCAGTGCTGGACGATCGAGCCCGCGTCCAGCGTCGCCTGCCCGACCTCCTCCCAGCCGACCATGCGCTTCCCGTGCCGCTCGACGATCTGCCGGATGCGGTTCACGAAGCGCACGTAGTCGGCCCGCTTCGTCGCCGCGGCCTCGTCGCCGCCGACGTGAATCCACGGCGAGGGGGTCAGCGCAGCGAGCTCCCCGATCACGTCGTCGACGAACCGGTACGTCACGGGCTTCGCCACGCAGAGCGAGCTGAACCCGACCTCGATTCCCGTGTAGAGGGCGCTCGGTTTGCCGTCGCACGCGAGCTCGGGGTACGAGGAGAGCGCCGCGTGCACGTGCCCCGGCATGTCGATCTCCGGGACGACGTCGATATATCGCTCGGCGGCGTAGCGGACGATCGCCGCGTACTGCCGCTGCGTGTAGTAGCCGCCCTTCCCGCCGCCAACCTGCGTGCTGCCGCCGTGGGTCGCGAGTCGCGGCCACTTCGAGATCGCGATCCGCCAGCCCTGATCGTCGGACAGGTGCAGGTGCAGGCGATTCAGCTTGTAGAGCGCCATCAGGTCGATGAAGCGCTCGACGTCCCGCACCGTCCGGAAGTGCCGGGCGACGTCGAGCATTGCTCCGCGCCAGGGGAAGCGCGGACGATCGCGGATGACAGCCGCCGGCAGTCGCCGGGGGCCGCGCACGGGGAGGAGCTGGCGGACGGTCTGCACGCCGTGGAAGAGGCCCGCCGACGTCCCGGCGACGAGGCGGACCCCCTCGGAAGCGACGGTCAGCTCGTAGCCCTCCGCGCCGACGCCGCGCCCGCCGCCGAGCTCGAGCTTCACCTTCGCCGGCCCGGCGACGAGCCGTCCGCCGAGCAGCGCGGCGAGGTCGTTCCCCACCCGCCGCGTCTCCGCCGTCGCCGGCGAGACCGAGACGGTCGTGCCCTTGCGGACGACGAAGGCGCCGGAGCCGATCGCGATCGACGCCGGTTTGGGGATCACTGCGGGAGGCGGAGTCGTCGTCATCGCGACGGCCGCGAGCAGGAGCGCCCCCACAACTCAGGCGACGGCGGCGGCGACCGGAGCGGCTGCGGTCAGGCTGGCACCCGTGTCGGGATCGAAGAAGTACAGCCGGCTCGGATCGACGCTCAGCCGAAGCGGCGCCCCCGGTCGCGCCTCGCTCTTCGACGCGACGCGCGCGTTCCAGACCGCGCGGTCGTCGGCGAGCAGCGCCTCGTCCTCGTTGTCGGCGGCGGCCCGTAGCTCCTCCGCCTCGACCTTGGGCGCGTCGATCGAGAAGATCACGTGCGAGTCCGAGCCGAGGTCCTCGACCACGAGCACGCGGACGTCGAGCACCGGCAGCGACCCGTCCGCGAAGGCCGCATCCTCGAAAGCCTCCGGGCGGATGCCGAGGATCACACGGCCGTCGCGCGCCGGCCGCCGGCGCGGGTCGAGGGGCAGCTCCCAGCCCGCGAACGCGACCGTCTCGCCCGACGCGGTCGCCTCGACGAGGTTCATCGCCGGAGAGCCGATGAACGCCGCGACGAACAGGTTGTCCGGACGGCTGTACAGCGCCTGCGGCGAATCGACCTGCTGGATCACGCCGTCGCGGAGGACCGCAACGCGCTCGCCGAGCGTCATCGCCTCGACCTGGTCGTGCGTGACGTAGATGGTCGTCACCCCGAGCCGGTCGTGCAGCCGAGCGAGCTCGGCGCGCATTCCCACGCGCAGCTTCGCGTCGAGGTTGGAGAGCGGCTCGTCCATCAGGAACGCGGCGGGCTCGCGGACGATCGCGCGGCCCATCGCGACGCGCTGACGCTGGCCGCCCGAGAGCGCAGCCGGCTTCCGGTCGAGCAGCTGCTCCAGCCCGAGCAGCTTCGCCACCTCCTTCACGCGGCGGTCGATCTCCGCCGCGGGCGTCTTCCGGACCCGCAGCCCGTAGCCGAGGTTCCGGCGGACGTCCATGTGCGGGTAGAGCGCGTAGTTCTGGAAGACCATCGCGATGTCCCGGTGCCGCGGAGCGAGGTCGGTGACGTCGCGGCCGCCGATCGAGATCAGGCCCTGGGTCGTCTCCTCGAGCCCGGCGATCATCCGCAGCAGCGTCGACTTTCCGCAGCCTGAGGGCCCGACGAGGACCATGAACTCGCCGTCGGCGACCGTGAGCGAGACGTCGTCGATCGCGCGGACGCCGCCGGCGAAGTCCTTTGTCACCCGCTCGAGGACGATCTCGGCCACGCGCGCCTAGCCCTTCACCGCGCCCGCGGTCAGGCCGAATGCGATCTTCCGCTGGACGAACCCGAAGAAGACGAGCACCGGGATCGCGGCCAGCACGGACCCGGCCATCAGCCCGCCCCAGTCGACCTGCCGGCTCGTCCCGTAGAACGCGGACAGCCAGACGGTCACCGTCTGCTTCGACTGATCCGACAGCAGCACGTACGCGAAGATGAACTCGTTCCAGCTGGTGATGAAGACGAACACGGACGTCGCGACGAGCCCGGGGGCGACGAGCGGCAGCAGGATCCTGACGAACGCCCCGAGGCGGCTCGAGCCGTCGACCATCGCCGCCTCTTCGAGCTCCTTCGGGATGTTGAGCAGGAAGCCGCGCAGCGTCCACACCGCGAACGGGAGGGCGAAGGTCATGTACGTGATGATCACGCCGAAGAGGACGTACTCGTTCTTGGTCAGCTGGTAGCGGCTGAGCACCACGTAGAGCGGGATGATCAGGCCGACCTGCGGGAGCATCTGGATCCCGATCAGGCCGACGATGAAGACCTTCCGCCCGGAGAAGCGGAACTTGGCGAGCGCGACGGCGGCCAGGAACGCGAGCACGATCGAGATCGCGACGGTGACGCCGACGATCGTGACGCTGTTCACGACCGAGTTCCAGAAGTACGGCCGGTCGATCGCGTCGCGGAAGTGCTGGAGGGTCGGGTGCGCAGGGAACCAGCTCGGGGTCAGGTCGTTGATCTCGTCGGTCGGCTGGAACGCGGTCGAGACCATCCAGTAGACCGGGAAGACCATCACGACGAGGACCGCGAGCGCGATCAGGTTCCAGCCGGTACGGCCCCACCGCAGACGACGGGTCATTCCACGTCACCGGCCTTCACCATCTGCCGGACGTAGAAGACGCTCATCGCCGCGACCATCACGAGCATCAACAGCGAGATCGCCGCTCCGAGACCGAAATCGTGGTTGCCGTAGCCCTTGATGTACACGTAGACGCCCATCAGGTAGTTCGTCGCGTCGATGTGCGACGACCCGATCAGGAGATAGGGCTGGGCGAAGACGCCGAAGTCCCAGATGATCGAGAGACTGGTCAGGATCAACAGGATCGGCTTCAGCACCGGGAGCGTCACGTCGCGGAAGGTGCGCAGCGGGCCGGCGCCGTCGACGCGAGCCGCCTCGACGAGCTCGTTCGGCACCTGGGCGAGCCCGGCGTACACGGTGACGACGACGAACGGAAGCGCACCCCAGACGATCAGCAGCGTGACCATGCTCAGGCTCGAGAACGTGCTCGCGTACCAGTCGTGGTTGATGAAGTCCCCGAGCTGGAGCTTCGTGAGGATGTAGTTGAGGACGCCGTTCTCGAAGTTCGTCATCCAGTAGAAGACCTGGACGGCGACGACGACCGGCATCGACCACACGAGCACGAGGCCCATCGTCAGCAGCACGCGGACGATCGGGCTGATCCGGACGAGCAGGAGGGCAATCAGCGTCCCGAGGCCGATCGTCAGGCCGACGTTCGCGATCGTGAAGACGACCGTCCGCAGCACGGTGTCCCAGAAGACCGAGTCGTGTAGCACCGAGCCGTAGTTGTGCAGCCCGATCCAGTGACCGCTGTGCCGGACGAGCTCGAACAGGCCGTACCGCTCGAACGAGAGCCGGACGAGCTGGTAGATCGGGTAGGCGAGGATCACCCCGATCGCGACGACGACCGGAAGGATCAGGCCGTACGCCGCCCACGGAAAACGGCGGCGCCGCCGGGACGGGAGGGACATCGCCCCGGCGGCGGCCGCCGCGTGGTACGGGATCGCGACTGGTGCGTCCCGCTTCATCCAGCTCCTACGACGCGTTCAGCGTGTACGTGATGTTCTCGCTCGCGGTTGCAGCAGCCTGCTTCACGGACAGCTTCCCGGTCAGGATCTGCGCCAGCATCGTCCGGAGGATATTCCCGTTCTCGACGTTGACCCAGTTCTTCGCCGCCGGGACGAACCAGCTGCGGAGGGCTGCCCGCTCGTTCACCTTCGCGGTGTTCAGGAGCGACGTCGTGTTCGGGATGTTGCCGACGGCCTGCAGGCCCTTCTCCGCCGACGTGCTCGTGAACGCCGCGATCCAGTCGACCGCCAGCGCCTTGTTCGCTCCGATCGGCACGGCCAGGTCGGAGCCGCCGAGGAAGCCCGGCATCGGCTTGCCGGCCTCGTGGCTCGGCATCACGAACTGCGCGGTCGTGCCCTTGTACTTGTCGCCGACGCAGCAGGAGAACCAGCCCGGCCCGACCATCGAGGCCGCCAGGCCCTCCGCGTACACGCTGTACGGCGTCGGGCGGTTCTCGTCCGTCGTCTTGCTCGCATGGGAGCCCGCGGTGAAGAAGTTCTTGTACGCGGTCAGCCCGGCGATCGCCTGCTTCGAGTCGAGGACGCCCTTCCACTTGCCGCTCACCTGCGTCGCGATCTTGCCGCCGTAGTCGTACACGAAGCTCATCGCGAAGTACCAGTCGGTGCCGGCGATGTAGACCGGCGAGAAGCCCTTCTTCCCGTACTTCTTGTCGAGCGCCTTCGCGGCAGTAGTAAACGCGTCGAGGCTCTTCGGCGCGCCTCCGACCCCGGCTCCCTTGAAGAGGTCGCTGCGGTACGTGACGACACGCGAGCCGGCGTAGTACGGCACACCGTAGAGCTTGCCGTTGTAGCGGCCCGACGCCGCGAGGCCCTCGAGCCACGAGCTCGAGTTGTCGAAGGTCGACTTGCTCGCGCTCAGGTCCTGGAACGCGCCCGCCGCCATGTACTTCGTCATCTCGGTGTTGCCCATCTCGATGACGTCCGGCGCGTTGCCCCCGGCGAGGGTGGCGTCGAACTTGCCGAGGTGGGTCCCCCACGTCTGGTACTGGACGTTGACGTCCACGCCGGGGTGCTGCTTCTTGAACGCCGCGTTCGCGGCGGCGACGACGTCCGGCCAGCCGGACTGCGCGTCGACCTGGAGCCAGACCGTGATCGAGGCCTGGGACCGCTTCGTCGCGCCGCCAGCGGTCGAGGCGGCAACCGCAAGGGCCGCCACGAGCATCGCTAGGGCGATGATGCGTGCCTTCATCGATGATCTCCCATCCTGAGGGACGGCCCGTGCCCGCTCCGAGTCTCGTATGGCCCGCGA
This sequence comes from Gaiellaceae bacterium, assembly GCA_035274625.1. GTDB lineage: Bacteria > Actinomycetota > Thermoleophilia > Gaiellales > Gaiellaceae > DATBLE01. Next base: position 15,734 of record DATENZ010000121.1, on the reverse strand, counting down.
GACCGCGCGCGAAGCGGCCGTCGGATTGGTTTAGACCACTCGGCCACGGCGCGAGATTGGCACACAACCTGTGTACTTGTCAAGACCAATTTTTCGCCGGTGGCTAGCTGCGCCGATGATCAAGCCATCGTTGAAGCAGGCAGCTGTCGGTAATTTCGTGCGCTGGTACTGACCGGTTACCGGCGCCGGCTCAGCTCGGTGACGAGCCGGTAGCGATCGCCGCGGTAGATCGAGCGAACGTACTCGACGACGTTGCCGTCCCTCGAGCGAGTCGTGCGCTCGAACAGGAGCGCCGGCGAGTGCAGCGGCACGCCGAGCAGCTCGGACTCCTCCTCGTTCGTCACCGTCGACTCGATCGTCTGCTGGCCGCCGACGACGTCGAGCCCGTAGCGCTCGGTCAGCAGGGCGTAGAACGAGTGGTCCTCGAGGTCCTCCGCGGACAGCCCTGGGACAAGCGAGGCTCGCACGTGCAGTGTCTCGATCGCCATCGTCTCGTCGTCGGCCAGTCGCAGCCGCTTGATGATCACCACGGGCTCCGACGGCGAGACGTGCAGGATTCGGCCTAACCATGCGCCTGCGGGCGCCGTGCGCAGCTCGGCTGTTCGGCTGCCCGGCGTCATGCCGCGGCGGCGCATGTCCTCCGTGAAGGAGGTCATCGTCAGCTCCTGCGCGATCTTCGGCTCGCTGACGAACGTGCCGCTTCCCCGCCGGCGAACCAGCAGCCCCTCGCGCACGAGGTCGTCGAGAGCGGCGCGAACCGTGAGCCGCGACACCCCGAGCTCGGTGCTGAGCTGGCGCTCCGACGGGATCGCAGCGCCGACGGTGAGCCGTTCGATCAGGTCGAGGACGCGGGCTCTCGCCTCGGACTGCTTCGGCGCGGTGACGCTCATCGTGCGCGTCATCGTACTGCACTCCGCGAGGTGGTCAAGACCAGTTGGCCGAATCTCGCGCCCGCTGTTGGCGACCGGGCCGCGAATTGGTCTTGACCACTTCGCGTCGAGTCGCGTACACTCGCAGGCCAGTGACGGCGTTCGACCAGCTCGGCACCGAGGCGCGCGACGCGGGCGGCGCCGACCTCGACCTGCGCTCCACGATCGACCTCGTCGAGGTGATGAACGCCGCGGATGCGACGGTCCCGGCCGCAGTCGGCGAGGCTTCGGCCTCGATTGCGGCCCTCGTCGAGGCCGCCGCGGAGCGCCTCGGGGCCGGCGGGCGGCTGATCTACGTCGGGGCGGGCACGTCCGGGTTGCTCGCCGCACTCGACGCCGCAGAATGCGAATCGACGTTCGGCGCCGCGCCGGACCAGGTGGTGGCGCTCGTCGCGGGCGCCGCGGCGACGTCCACGGCCGACCGCGACGCAGCCGAGGACGACGCCGGCGCCGGCGCGGCAGAGGTCGAGGGCCTGGGGCTCACGGCCGATGACGTCGTCGTGGGTATCAGCGCCAGCGGCCGGTCGCCCTACGTGCTCGGAGCGCTCGACGCCGCGCGGACGACCGGCGCGCTGACGGCGTGCGTCGTCTGCGTGGAGGATTCCCCGATCGCCGCTCTGGCGGAGCACGAGGTGTGCGTGCCGGTCGGGCCGGAGGTACTCGCGGGCTCGACCCGCCTGAAGGCCGGCACCGCCCAGAAGCTCGTCCTGAACACGATCTCGACTGTGACGATGATCCGGCTCGGGAAGACGTACGGGAACCTGCTCGTCGACGTGGCCGGCACGAACGAGAAGCTGCGCGCCCGGATGCGCCGCATCGTCGGCCACGCGACGGGAGCGCCGGCCGAGCAGGTCGATGACGCGCTGGCCGCTGCGGACGGCGAGGCGAAGGTGGCGATCGTCTCGCTACTGACCGGCCTCGAAGCGTCGGACGCGCGGGCGAGGCTCCGCGAGGCAGGAGGCGTGGTGCGCCGCGCGCTGGGCACGTGAGGCTGGGGGTCCGCGCAGCGCTCGTCGAGGGCACGGTCGTCCCGGGCGACGTCGAGGTCGTCGACGGGCGCGTGACCGCGTACGGCCTTCCGTCGGCGAATGGGCACGGCATCGCCTCGCCCGGGTTCGTCGACCTCCAGGTGAACGGGTTCGGCGGGGTCGACTTCCTGGACACCGACGCCGACGGCTACGCGCGGGCGGGCGCAGCGCTGCTCGCGACCGGCGTGACTGCGTACCTGCCGACGCTGATCACCGCCCCGGAGGACCGCCTGCTCGGCGCCCTCGACGAGATCGTCGAGAACGGCGCCGGGCCGCGCATCCTCGGAGCGCACCTCGAGGGCCCCTTCCTCTCTCCCCGCCGCCTCGGGACGCACCCGCCCTCAGCCCGCCGCGACCCCGACGTCGACCTTCTCGAGCGCCTCCTGGCGGCAGGGCCGGTGCGGCTCGTCACGCTCGCGCCGGAGCTGCCGGGCGCGCTCGAGCTCGTCGATCTCCTCGTCGCGCGCGGGATCGCGGTCTCCGCCGGACACACCGACGCGAGCGCGGAGGAGGCGACGGCGGCGTTCGACCGTGGCGTACGGACGGTCACGCATCTCTTCAACGCGATGCGCCCGTTCACCCACCGCGACCCGGGCGTCGCCGGCGCAGCGCTCGCACGTCCGGCCGTGGTCGTCCAGATCATCGCGGACGGCGCCCACCTGGCCGCGGACACGGTGCGGCTCGTGTGGCAGGCCGCGGCGGGGCGGCTGGCACTCGTCACCGACGCCGTCGCCGGGGCGGGCATCGACGGCGACGGGTCCTACCGCCTCGGCGACGTGTCGGTCGAGGTGCGCGACGGCGTCGTCCGCCGGCGCGACGGCGTGCTTGCCGGCAGCGTCGGGACGATGATCGACGCCGTCCGGAACCTGCACGCCCTCGGGGTCCCGCTCGAGGCTGCGCTCGACGCCGCCACCTCTCTTCCGGCGCGCGTGATCGGCGCCGACGCCGGCCGGATCGAGCCGGGCGCGCGCGCGGACCTGATCGTGCTGAGCGAGGAGCTCGAGATCCAGCGGGTGCTGATCGCGGGAGAGGCTCGTGTTGCGGCCTGAGCACGGACTCCGGCTCGCCGATGCGGCTGCGGGCGGTTCGCAGTACCTCGCCGAGATTCGCGAGCAACCCGCCGCGCTGCGGCGGCTGCTCGAGCACCGCTCCGAGTACGGCCCGGTCGCGGACGCGCTTGCGCGGAAACCGCTCGTCCGGATGGTCGGCCACGGCTCCTCCGACAACGCTGCGTCGTACGGCGTCTACGCCTTCGGGCTGCTGGCCGGACTGACCGCGATCCGCGACTCGATCAGCCTCTCCGTGTACTACGACGCCAGGCTCGAGCTGGCCGGCTCGACCGTGATCGCGCTGTCCCAGTCGGGCCGGACCCCGGACGTGCTCGAGTACGTCATCCGGGCGCGGCGGGCGGGCGCGTTCACGGTCGCGATCACGAACGAGCCCGACTCGGCGCTCGCGCGCGAGGCGGAGGCGACACTCCCGCTCGCGGCCGGACCCGAGCGCGCGGTCGCGGCGACGAAGACGTACCTGACCACCCTCGGGGCGCTCGCCCTGCTCGCCGCCCACGCCGGCGGGCGCGGCGACGAGGTCGCCGGCTCGATCGAGCAGGTCGCGGACCAGCTGGGGCGCTACCTGCCGGTGATGGAGCGGATGGTCGCGACGATCGCCCTCCCGTTCGCGTCGGTCGGCCGGATGTTCGTCATCGGCCGCGGGCCCGAGTTCGCCACGGCGCGGGAGATCGCGCTGAAGCTGCTCGAGACCTGCCAGATCGCTGCCGAGCCGCTGACGGCCACCGATCTGGCGCACGGGCCCGTCGCCGCGCTCGACCCGCTTTTCCCCGTGTGGGCGGTCGCGGCGGACGATCCCACGCTCGACGCGGTCGTCGAGGCTGTCGAGCGCTCGCGCGCGGCCGGCGCCACCGTGATCGCCAGCGGCACGGCGGCCGAGGCCCTCGCCGACTCGCAGTACGTGCTGCCCGTGCCGAAGCCGGCGGAGCCGCTGCTCGCGCCGCTCCTCTCCGTCGTGCCGGGCCAGCTCTTCGCGGGCACGGTCGCGCGCGCGCGCGGGCTCGACCCGGACTCGCCGCGCGGGTTGAGCAAGGTGACGCTCGCGCGCTAGAGCCGCCCGGCCGCGACGATCCGGGCGAGGAACTGCTGCGTCCGCGGCTCCCGGGGAGCGGTGAAGATCTGCCCGGGCGGGCCCGACTCGAGGATCACGCCGCCGTCCAGGAAGCAGACGCGATCGGCGAGCTCGCGCGCGAAGCCCATCTCGTGGGTGGCGACGACCATCGTCATGCCGCCCTCGGCCAGCTCTCGGATCAGGGCGAGCACCTCGCCGACGAGCTCCGGGTCGAGCGCGCTCGTCACCTCGTCGAGGAGGAGCAGCCTCGGCTTCATCGCCAGCGCGCGGAGGATCGCGACCCGCTGCTGCTGGCCGCCGGACAGGCGGTCGGGGTAGTCGTCGCGGCGGTCGGCGAGGCCGAAGCGGCCGAGCAGCTCCAGCGCTTCCCGGTCCGCCTGCTCGCGCGAGAGGTCGAGCGCCTTCCGCGGCGCGAGCGTGACGTTCGCGAGGACGGTCATGTGCGGGAAGAGGTTGAACGCCTGGAAGACGATCCCGATCCCGCGCCGGACGCGGTTGACGTCGACGCCGGGCGCCGTGATCTCCTCCCCGTGGACGACGATTCGCCCCTCGTCGATCGGCTCGAGCAGGTTGACGCAGCGGAGCAGCGTCGACTTCCCCGAGCCCGAGGCTCCGATCAGGCAGACGACGGTGTGCTCGGCGACCTCGAGGTCGATCCCGCGCAGGACCTCCGCCTTGCCGAACGACTTGTGGACGTTCTCCAGCACGAGGGCGAGCTGATCAGCCACCGAGGCCGTCCGCGATCGATTCGCCGCCGCGACCGACATGGCGGGCGCCGCACCCGACCGCTACTCGGGTGCGAGCCGGTTGTGGGGAAGGGGGCTCGTGGGGGAAACCGGCTGTTTCCCCCACGGAAGCGAGCCGTAGGCGAGCGACAGTCATGCCGGGGCGGCCGCAGCGAGCTGGCGGCGGCGGTCGCGAGCCACGAGCCAGTCCGTGAAGCGGGCGAGCGGGATGGTCACCGCGACGAACAGCACCGCCGCCGCGAGGCCCGAGGTGAAGTTGAAGGTCGCCGCCTGGTCGATCTGCGTCTGCTTGAACGCCTCGACCGACCCGAGCACGCCGACGAGCGCGGTGTCCTTCTGGAGCCCGATGAAGTCGTTCAGGAGCGGCGGGATCACGCGGCGCACCGCCTGCGGGAGGACGACGTAGACGAGCGACTGCCCGTGCGTCAGCCCGAGCGACCTCGCCGCGCTCGCCTGGCTCGGGTGCACGGACTCGATCCCGGCGCGGTAGACCTCGGAGACGTACGCCGTGTAGACGAGGACGAGCGCGACGATTCCCCAGAAGGTCGTCGAGGTCGGCACTCCTTTCAGGCCGAGCGCCGGCGCCCCGAAGCCGAGCAACGTGATCACGAGGATCGTCGGCACCCCGCGGAAGAAGTCCGTGTAGGCGACCGCGAGCGCGCGCATCGGGAAGAAGACCGGCCCCGGCAGGTTGCGGACGACGGCCAGCCCCAGCGCCAGCACGAGGATGAACGCCTCCGAGATGCAGAAGATCTTCACGTTCAGGAGGAACGCGGACGCGATTTCCGGGAAGGTGCTCGTGAACTCGTGACCGTCGAAGAACTGCTGCCGGATCTCCGGCCAGCCCGGCGCGTTGACGATCGCGAAGCCGAGCCCGGTGAAGACGACAGCCGTGCTGACGAGGGCGATCGCGACGCCGCGGCGACCCTCGCCCAGCCCGCGCCGCCGCATCAAGGCGCTACTTCAGGACGGGTACGCGGACGACCTTGGACAGCCAGGTCGACTGGATCTTCTTCAGCGTGCCGTTCTTCCTCAGCGCCGCCAGCGCCTGGTTCACGCAGGCTGTGAGGGGGCTCCGCTTCTGGAGCACCACGCCGAAGTGCTCGCCGCCGGGCACCGTCGCGAGCTGGCCGACGATCTTGCCGTTCGGCACCTGCACCGCCGTGACGTAGAAGGCCGTCGGCAGGTCGACGACGAGCGCGTCGATCTGCTTGGACTTGAGCGCGAACACCGCCTTGTCGTTCGTGTCGTACACGGCCGGCTTCGTCGTCGGCTTGATCTGCTGGGTGATCGCGGTGTAGCTCGTCGACCCGATCTGAACCCCGAGCTTGAGGCCGCGGAGGCCGGCGACCGAGCGCACCGACGCGGCCTTCGTGCCCTTGTTGACGACGATGCCCTGGCTGACGTCGTAGTACGACGAGCTGAAGTCGACGACCTTCGCGCGGGCGGGAGTGAACGAGATCTCGTTGATGTCGAAGTCGAACGCCTTCTTGCCCGGCGCGTACGACCTCGCGAAGGGCGTGTACTTCCACGCCACCTCGGCCTTCGAGAACCCGAGCTGCTTCGCGATCGCGTACGCGACGGCGCTCTCGAACCCCTTGCCGCTGTACGGGTCGCTGATCTTCCAGCCGTGCCCGGGGTTCCCACCGAACCACGGCGGATACGCCGGGTTGTCGGTGCCGACGGTGATCGTCCCGGCGGAGACCGTCTTCAGGTCGGCCTTGCCACAGGACGCGGCGACGGCGCCGCCGCCCGTGCCCGTGGTCGTCAGGGCAACGGCCGAGAGCGGAATCGCCAGGAGGAGCAGCCTTCGCATCGGGGGAAGGCCGAGGCTACCACAGTCCCTCCACGCTGAAAATCCGGAGGATTTTCAGCGTTTGTCGAGTGCGCGTTCGGCGCGCCGCAGGTCCTGGCGCATCCGTTGCACGGCGGGTAGTGCAGCCAGGGCCGGAATCACCGGGAGCCAGAAGTTGAAGAACCGGTACGTGACCACGCCGAGGAGCGCGGGCGCGATCCCGACGCCCACCCACACGAGCGCGAGGGTCATCAGCACCTCGACCACGCCGGCGCCGCCGAGCGGAAGCGAACGCCGCGTCGCGACGTAGCCGGTCGCGTAGGCGACGACCAGCGCCGGCGTCGAGAGCTCCGCGTTGTAGATCTTCAGCGCTGCCCACAGGCAGGCGATGTCGCCGAGCCAGTAGAGGCTGACGCCGACGACGCCGAGCCCGTGCACGTGCGGGCGGGCGAGCAGGCAGCGGAGCTTGACGATCCCCGCGACGGCGTGGGCGAACCACTGGCGGATCCGGCCGCCGTCGCCTGGATCCGACAGCCGCCCCGCCCGCTTGGGCGAGCTGACCCAGAGCGCCGCGAGAAAGCCGGGCACGACCGCGAGCCAGGGGTAGGTCATCGTGTGTTGCACGTGTCCGCCGGTCCCGAACAGGAGGACGACGGCGCAGATCAGCGCGGCGGGCGCGAGCACGGCGTACTCGAGCGCCCCCAGCGCGAGCACGCGCGCGACCGCTTCGCGGCGACGCAGCCCCGAGCGCCGGAAGGTCCAGTAGTCGACCGCGAAGCCGCCCGCGGCGTGAGTCGCGGCGAACACGCCGAAGCCCGCGACGACGCTCCTCATCGTCAGACGGAAGGGCAGGCGCGTCCCGCGGTCGACGTAGGCGATGTCGCGCACCGCCAGGACGTAGCCGAAGTAGGCGAGGACCTGGCCGCCGAAGCAGACCGCGAACCAGGTCGGGACGACGTCCTGGACCGCCTCGACCAGGTGCGTGTACCCCGCCATGTCGGCGAGCCCCATCGCCGCAGCGAGCGCGAGCGCGCCCGCGATCACGAGGATGAGGAAGTTGCGCCCTTCGAGGTCGAAGGCCGCGCTGATCGCGCGTGGCTGTCGCTCCCTGTCCGTCACGGTTCTACGAGTCAAACGATCCTCGATCCCTATCGGCTACTCCTCCACGATAGGCAACCCCGGTTCGACGGATCTCTTCCCGCCTACGTCGTAGACGACGTCGACACTGTCATTCTGCCGGTACGTGCCGGCGACCCCCATGAAGAGCGACGTCCAGCGCCAGAAGCCCAGCCGCCCCTCGCGTCTCAGGCTCCGCTTGAAGCGAAGCTCACGTTCCCGGCGGACGTAGTCGACGCCCTCACGCTGCCGGATGCCGTTGACGTAGACCTCGAACCGCTCGGGCACATGTGCGGGCAGCAACACACGCGACTCCTCGGCCACCTCCATAGAATGCCGCTTCGTGCGCCGCCTCTCAGTGGCCCTGGCCGCCGCCGCGTCGATCGCGCTGCTGCTCGTCTCCGGCGCTGCGGCGGGAAACGGCGGCTTCGGGCCGGCGCCGCCTGTGACGCCGAGCGGCTCGCGGATCAGCGACGCGTACTGGTTCATCTTCGGCTTCGCGGCGTTCGTGTTCGTCGTCGTCGAGGGCGCCCTCATCTGGTTCGTCATTCGCTACAGGCGCCGCGGCCGTTCGCGGGAGGCCGAGGGGCCGCAGATCCACGGCTCCACCCGGCTCGAGCAGCTGTGGACGGCCGTGCCGGTGCTGATCCTCGCGGCGATCGCAGCCTTCGTCTTCTACAAGCTGCCCGGGATCAAGGACGTGCCGGCGGCGCGGGCCGGCGAGTCCCTGACGGTCAAGGTCAAGGCGCACCAGTTCTACTGGGAGTTCGACTACCCGAACGGGCAAGTCGCGATCGACCGGATGACCGTGCCGGAGAACCAGGTCGTACGGCTCGAGGTGACGACGCCGGACGTCGCGCACAGCTGGTGGATCCCCCGCTTCGGAGGCAAGATCGACGCGATCCCCGGCCGCACGAACACGATCTGGTTCAAGACCGACCGGCTCGGCGTCTACAAGGGCCAGTGCGCCGAGTTCTGCGGCCTCCTCCACGCTCGAATGACCGCGGAGGTCGCCGTCGTCACGGCGTCCGAGTTCCGGTCGTTCCTGGCGTCGCACCGCGCGGCCGGCGCGACCGTCGGGCGCGAGACGTTCCAGGGCGTGTGCGCGAAGTGCCACGGCCTCTCCGGCGAGGGCGGCGTCGGGCCGAAGATCAAGGGCAGCGCGCTGCTCTCGCAGCCGGGTCCGCTCGAGGACCTGATCCGGCACGGGCGGAACCTGATGCCGCCGGTCGGTGAGGGCTGGTCGGACGCGCAGATGCGGGCGACGACCACCTACCTGAAGGAGCACCTGAGTGGCAGCTAGAGCGGAGGTCCAGCCCTATCGCGCCGACTGGAAGCGCGGCCGGGTCGCCGGCTGGGTGACGACCGTCGACCACAAGCGCATCGGGCTGCTCTACATCGGCACGAGCCTCGTGTTCTTCATCCTCGGCGGGATCCTCGCCCTCCTGATGCGCGCCCAGCTCGCAACGCCGAACGAGGCCTTCGTCACGAAGGACAGCTACAACCAGCTCTTCACGATGCACGGGACGACGATGATCTTCCTCGTCGTCGTCCCGATCCTCGCCGGGTTCGGCAACTTCCTCGTCCCGCTGATGATCGGCGCGCGGGACATGGCCTTCCCGCGGCTGAACGCGTTCTCGTACTGGATGTTCCTGCTCGGCGGGATCGTCCTGTACTCGTCGTGGCTGTCACGGCACGGCGCGCCCGCGTGCGGCTGGACGTGCTACGCGCCGCTCTCCGAAGGCCGCTACAGCGCGGGGTACGGCGTCGACCTGTGGATCCTGTCGCTCCACCTGCTGACGATCGCGTCGCTGGCGGGAGCGATCAACTTCATCGCCACGATCCTGAACATGCGCGCGCCGGGGATGACCTGGCTGCGCATGCCGCTCTTCGTCTGGGCGATCCTCACGTACGCGGTCATGCTCGTCCTCGTCCTCCCCGCGCTCAGCGCCGGGCTGACGCTGCTCCTCCTCGACCGCCAGGTCGGCACGCATTTCTTCATTCCGGACGCCGGCGGGAGCGCGCTGCTCTGGCAGCACGTCTTCTGGTTCTTCGGCCACCCCGAGGTCTACATCATGATCCTGCCGGCGATGGGGATCGTCTCCGAGATCATCCCCGTCTTCTCGCGGAAGCCGATCTTCGGCTACAAGGCGGTCGCGTTCTCGACCCTGGGCATCGCGTTCGTGTCGATGCTGGTCTGGGCCCACCACATGTTCGCAGTCGGCCTCCCGTGGGGGCTGCAGGCGTTCTTCATGATCTCGTCGCTGGCGGTGGCCGTGCCGACGGGGGTGAAGATCCTCAACTGGCTCGCGACCACGTGGCGCGGCAACCTGATCTTCGACACGCCGATGCTGTTCGCGCTCGGGTTCATCGCCGTCTTCACGCTCGGCGGGCTCTCCGGGATCTTCCTCGCCGCCTTCCCCGTCGATTGGGCCGTGACCGACACGTACTACGTGGTCGCCCATCTCCACTACGTGCTGTTCGGCGGCTCGATCTTCGGGATCTTCGCCGGGCTGCACTACTGGTGGCCGAAGATGTTCGGGCGGTTGCTCGACGAGCGGCTCGGGAAGCTGACGTTCTGGCTGGTGTTCATCGGGATGAACGTGACCTTCTTCCCGCAGCACATGCTCGGCCTGCTCGGCATGCCGAGGCGGATCTACACGTACGACCACGGCGGCCTCTGGGAGGGCTACAACCTCGCCTCCTCGATCGGCTCCGGGATCATGAGCCTCGGGATCCTCGTGTTCGTGGTGAACGTGATCAGGACGTCGCGGGCCGGGACGCGCGCCGGGAACGACCCCTGGGTCGCGGACACGCTCGAGTGGCTGACCGCCTCGCCGCCGCCGCCCGAGAACTTCACGCAGCCGCTCCCGTACGTGACGAGCGCCCGGCCGCTACGCGACCTGCGCCTGAAGCTGAAGGAGCGCAATGCCGTCAGCTAGCCCCTGGCTCCGCCTGACCGCGCTCGTCGCCTCCGGCGCGACGCTGCTCGCCGTGGTCAGCGGCGCGGCGTCGCTCGGGACGGCGCACGAGCTGCTCTCCGCGCTCGCCCTGCCGCCGCTGGCGGCGATCGCGGTCGCGGCGTGGCTCGAGCACCGGCGGCTCCTGCCGGCCGCGTTCGTCGCGATCGGGCTCTTCGGCACCGCGGCGCTGATCACGGTGCAGGGGCTCCACCTCGCCGCTGCAGCGGCGGCCTTCGCGGCGACGGTCGTCCTGACCGCGCTCGTGCACCGCGGCGCCGTCGTCTCGTTCGGCTCGTGGCGCGACTACGTGACGCTGACGAAGCCGCGCGTGATGACCCTCCTCCTGCTCACCGGCGTGTGCGGGATGTTCGTCGGCGCGCGGGGCGTGCCGCCGCTCGGCGACCTGGCGGCGATGGTCGCGGGGCTCGCGCTCGCCTGCGGCGGCGCCAGCGCGCTGAACCACGTGCTCGACCGCGACATCGACTCGTTGATGGGCGAGCGCACCCGCCGGCGTCCCGTCACCTCCGGACGGCTGCCCGCCGCGTATGCGCTCGAGTTCGGGCTGACGCTGTCGGCGTTCTCGTTCGTGCTCCTGGCCGGGTTGGTGAACGTGCTGAGCGCCGCACTCGCGCTCGTCGGGAACCTCTTCTACGTGCTCGTCTATACCCGCTGGCTCAAGCGCTCCACGCCGCAGAACATCGTCATCGGCGGTGCCGCCGGCGCCGTGCCGCCGCTCGTGGGGTGGGCGGCGGCGACGGGGAACCTGACCGTGCCGGCGCTGCTCCTGTTCCTGATCGTCTTCTTCTGGACGCCGCCGCACTTCTGGGCGCTCGCCCTGCTGATCAAGCGCGACTACGCCGCGGCGGGAATCCCGATGCTCCCGGTCGTGCGCGGGGAACGCGAGACCGTGCGGCAGATCGTCGTCTACTCGGTCGTGCTCGTCGCGGTCACGGTCGTGCCGTTCGTGTGGGGCACCCTCGGCCTTGTCTACCTCGTGGCGGCGTGCGCCCTGGGCGCGGGGTTCGTCTGGCTGGCGGTGCAGCTCGCGCGACGGACGACGCCGCGCCGCGCGGCGCTTCTGTTCCACTCGTCCCTCCTCTACCTCGCGCTGCTGTTCGTTGCAGCCGCGATCGATCCGATCGTCTGATGCTGGACCCCGAGACCGAGCGCAAGAACCTCCTCTGGGGCTGGGGGCTCTTCGTCCTCTTCGTCCTGCTCGCCCTGGGGACGGTGGCGGTCGCGTTCATCTACCTCGCGGTCGACTGACGCCGGCCGGGATCTTCCTGGCCCGGCCCGAGCCGCTGCCGGCCACCGGGATCCGGCTCGCCGTCAAGGACCTCTTCGACACCGCCGGTCTGACGACGACCTACGGCTCGGCGATCTTCGCCGACCACGTTCCCGGCGAGACCGCGGAGGCCGTCGAGCGGCTCGAAGCGGCCGGGTATGCGAACGTCGGGAAGACGAACCTGCACGAGTTCGCGTACGGCACGACCTCCGAGAACCCGCACTACGGCAACGTCCCGAACCCGATCGCGCCGGGTCGAATCGCCGGCGGGTCGAGCGGCGGCTCCGCGGCCGCGCTCGCCGCAGGGCTCGCCGAGGCCGCGCTCGGGTCGGACACCGGCGGCTCGATCCGCATTCCCGCCGCGTGTTGCGGGATCACCGGCTTCAAGCCGACCTTCGGCCTGGTGCCGCGGACGCGTTGCTTCCCGCTGGCGCCGAGCCTCGACCACGCCGGGCCGATGGCGCTGAGCGTCGACGCGTGCGCCGAGATGATGTCGGCGCTCGCGCCCGGCTTCGAGCCCGCGCGGCTCGAGTCGCTCGAGGAGGTCGCCGTCGGCGTGGCGTGGACCGACGGCGGAGAGCCGCTCGTCGGCGCCCGGGTCGAGGAGGCGGCGGCGAACTTCCCGCGTCTGCGCCGGATCGACCTCCCCCTCGCCGAGGAGGCGCGGACCGTCTTCATGCGGGAGGTCGCGGACGTCCACCGCGAGCTGTACGCCGAGCACGCGGAGCTGTACAGCGACAACGTCGCCGCGAAGCTCGAGCGCTGTCTCGCCGTCACGGACGGCGAGTACGAGGCCGGCGTGAGAGGCCGCGAGCGCTACCGCGAGCAGTTCGAGGAGGCGATGGACGGCCTCGACCTGCTCGTCACGCCGACGCTCCGGTTCGTCGCCCCGCCCGCCGGCCAGGACGAGAAGGTGCTCCGCGCCGACCTGACGCGCTTCACCTGGCCGTTCAACGTCCTCGGCGCCCCGGCCCTTGCGATCCCGTGCGGCCCCGCGGAAGACGGGCTCCCGGCGTCGCTCCAGCTGGTCGGCCGCCCCGGCGCGGACGCGCTCGTGCTCGCGGCCGGCGCACGGCTCCAGCACACGATTTCCTAACGACGGGCATCCCTCGATCGAGGGACTGCACGGCCTCCAGGGCTGCCGACACCAATGAGGTAGGCATGCTCACGCGCCTGTTCACCCTGCTCGCGATCGCGGTCGCCCTCGCGGTGCCGTCGGCCGACGCGGCCACGCCCGCCGCGCCCACCGGCCTCCGCGCGTTCCTGCTCCGCGCCGACGAGCCGATCGTCGACACGTTTCCGCGCACGCCGGCCTTCTCCTGGAACCCGTACCGGGCTGCGCGCAGCTACGACTTCGAGATTGCGACAAGCAAGAGCTTCGACGACAGCTCCGTCGTCTGGTCGACGACGAGCCGCTCGAAGCCGCTCCAGGTGCCGATGCTCGCGATCCCGCTCTCCCTCCCGTGGATGACCGGTAACCCGTACGCCCTCTACGCGCACGTCCGCGCACGCACCGCCGCCGGCGTGAGCCGCTGGAGCGCGCCCTTCGGCTTCAACATGCGCTGGAAGTCGCTCCCGCAGCAACTGCTCCCGACGGTGCCGGGCCTCGTGCGCTGGAAGCCCGTCGAGGGGGCGACCTCCTACGAGGTCTGGTTTGTCAACGCCGGCAAGGTGATCACGACGACCACGAACGTCGCCGACGAGCGCGAGTTCTACAGCTTCCACAACCAGGCCCTCTGGACCGGCAACGTGCAGTGGCGCGTCCGCGCCGTGCGCAAGCTGTACGGCTCGCTCCCGAACGGCCTGCCGGTCGTGTCGAGCGGGCCGTGGAGCGAGACGTTCGTCGCGACGAACCCGACGTTCGTGACCGGCGGGATGTCGCTGGTCGAGGCCGCCTCGGACGTCGTCAGCACCAGCTCCGCGACCCTCGCCCACAGCTTGACGCCCGGCTTCGCGTTCTCCGGAGACACGGCGACGAACGGCTCCACCGGCCGGCTCTTCCGGGTCTACGTCGCCACCGACCGGCAGTGCGTGAACATCGTCTTCACGGGCGCCGTCGTCGGCAGCCCCGCCTATGCACCGAGAACGAGCGGCCCGCTCGCGCTGCCGACCTCGCCGACCGCGGTCACCGCCGCACAGACCTCGTATCTGACCGACGGCGCGCAGAGCGGCACCTACACCGCGGACTTCCGGGCCGTGACGACCAACGAGTCGGGCTCGACCGGCTCGTCGACGTCCGGGACCTCCTCGACGGGCTCGAGCAGCTCGACCAGCTCGACCGGCACGGGTTCGGGCACCGCCGCCAACCCGACGATCCCGTCCGACTTCGCGGCCACGGGCGCGCTCGTCGACCTCTGGGACAGCGGCTGGCCGAGCGGGCGCTACTACTGGACGGTCGTCCCGGTCCGCGAGGTGGCGACCACGAGCAGCGTTCAGTACTTCGACGCGGAAGTGCCGCAGGATGCGTGCGCCGCCGGGCGCGTCTTCGAGTTCGGGAAGGCCAGCCAGCCCGCCACGACGTCCCAGAAGCGGCCCTTCATCTCGGGGCTCTCCCCGGGCGGTGAGCTCGTCGCGGCGCAGTCGGCGACGCCGTCCTTCTATCGCGCCGCACTGATCGCCTGGGACCCGGCGGCCGGCGCCACCGGCTACGAGGTGCAGTGGTCGCGGACGCGCTACCCCTGGAAGCCGGCCTCGACGACGCCGTACTACACCGCCGCCACCTCCGTCCTGCTCGAGAACCTGGCCACCGGGACGTGGTACTACCGCGTCCGCGGCATCGACCCCTACGTACCCGGCCCCGTGAAGCAGATGACGTGGTCGGCACCGGTGCAGTTCAAGCTCGTGAAGCCGACCTTCAGCATCCAGGACGGCAGCGTGATCACGAAGCCGGCGCGCTAGGAAGCGAGCAGCCGACCCTCGATCCGGCGCCGCCGGACGCGGGTTCCCGCGAACGCGAGGGCGGCGAGCGCGAGCAGCGGCGCGCCGACGATCAGCACGTACACGGCCACCTTCAGCTCGTCGAGCAGGATCGAGCCCGAGCGGTCGAGAGCGCGGTCGATCCGGCCGGGCTCGTGCGGCACCACGACGGCCTGACCCGGCGTCCGAAGCGCCAGCGCGACCGTCGCGTAGCTCGCCTGCCGCTGCTGCGCGGCCTGCGCGCGCTGGAGCTCGACGAGCCGGCGGCGCGACGCGACGAGCTGGTTCTCGAGCACCTTGCGCTCGGTGTCGGTCAGGTTCGGGTTCTCGAGCCGCGCCTGCAGCTTCGTGATCCCGTCACGCACCGCCTGCATGGTGCGGAACCGCTGGTCGAGCTGCGGTTGGACGTCCCGGATCGACACGTGCTGGTCGACGATCCGGCCGAGCGCCGAGAAGCGGACCAGCGCGTCCTGGACGCTGCCGACCGGAACGCGGACGACCATGTGCGCGGACCCGCGCTCGCGCCCAGACCCGTAGTCGATCGTCCGCACGTAACCGTGGAAGCCCCGCGTCAGCTTGAGTGCGCTCTTCGTCACGGCGGACAGGTCCTTCACCTCGAGCGTGAGCTCGGCCTCGTAGAGCTGCGCTCGGCCCGGGCTCGTCGGCAGCGCCGCACGGGCACCGCCGCCGCCGACCGCCTTGCCGGCAAGCGACAGCGGCGGTGCGGCCTGATCCGTCGCCGCCGAGAAGACGGGCACCGTCGGCTGGGCCCGCCGCTGAGCGGCCTCGCCGTACGCGACCGTCGTTCCCGCCTTCT
>DATENZ010000120.1:0-35955 GCA_035274625.1 Gaiellaceae bacterium | reverse complement strand
CGGCGCCCTCGGCGCGGGCGGCCGGCTCCGGTCGGCCTTCGTCCTAGACCGCGGCGCCTGGCGATCGCTGCCGCCGCTTCCGCAACCGCGCGCCGCGGCCGGAGCAGCCGTGATCGCCGGCAAGCTCTACGTCGTCGGCGGCGTCGGGCGCTCGGGCCTCGCGCGTCAGGCATTCGCACTCGATCTCCACACGCGACGCTGGGCGACGATCCCCGCACCCACCCCGCGCGAGCACCTCGCCGTCACTGCGGCCCGCGGCAGGCTCTACGCCCTCGGCGGGCGCACACGCGGCTTCGACACGAACCTGTCCGCCTTCGAGGTCTGGACGCCCGGCACGCAGCGCTGGCGGCGCCTCGCCCCCCTTCCGATGCCGAGGGGAGGAACGGGAGCGGCAGTCGCCGCCGGGTCGATCGTGTCGGTCGGCGGTGAGGCGCCCCCGGGGACGATCGCGTCCGTCTACGCGTACGGCCTCTCCGGGGCCCGCTGGCGCCGGCTGCCCGATCTGCCCACGCCGCGGCACGGGCTCGGCGTCGCCGCGATCGGGTCGCGCGTCTACGCGCTGGCCGGCGGGCCTCAGCCCGGCCTGACCGTCAGCAGCGCGAGCGAGTACCTCGACCTCGCGTGAGAATCGCACCGTGAAGGTCCATGTGATCAGCGACATCGAAGGCGTCGCCGGGATCGTCAGGTGGGAGCAGACCTCCGGCGAGAGCCCGCTCTACCAGGAGGCGCGCCGCCTGTACACGGAGGAGATCAACGCGGCCGTCCGCGGCGCGAAGCAGGCGGGCGCGACCGAGATCGTGGTCATGGACTGCCACGGCGCCGCCGGGCCGTACAAGTTCAACTCGCTCGTCCCGGACCTGCTCGACCCGGCGTGCGAGTACGTCGTGCAGGAGCACTGGACGGGTTACACCGCGTTCCTCGAAGCGGGCTGCGACGCGGCCCTCTTCGTCGGGATGCACGCCCAGTCGGGCACGACGCGCGGCGTGCTGAACCACACCGTGTCGGGCAGCGAGTGGCGCAGCCTCTTCTTCAACGGCACCGAGGTCGGCGAGATCGGGATCAACGCCGCCCTGTGCGGCACGTGGAGCTGCCCGGTCCTGCTCGTCACCGGCGACCGCGCCACGTGCGACGAGGGGCGGGAGCTGCTCGGGCCCGGCTTGACGACCGTGGCCGTCAAGGAGGGCACCGGTCGGTTCGGCGCACGCAACGTCGCGCCGCTTCGCGCGCGCGAGCTGATCGAGGAGGGGACGAGGGCGGCGCTCGCCGACCTGAGCGCCGTCGGCCCCTACGACCCCGGCAGGCCCGCCGAGATCCGGGTCGTCTTCCACCACTCCGACGGCCTCGAGTCCTTCCGCGCGAAGCCGGGAGTGGAGGTCGTCGGGGCCCGTGAGCTCGTCTCCCGGGCGGACGACTGGTGGACGGCGTGGCGGCAGTTCTTCTTGTAGGGCTCGCGGTGCTGCTGCTAGCCGGCTGCGGCGGGTCAGCGGACGAGCAGGCGGGAGGCGTGCTCGTCGCGACGCTCGGCGACTCGATCACGGCCGGGTCGCCGGGGTACGACCCCGACCCGCTGATGCGCGACACGCTCGGCTTCGGCGGAGACCCGAAGAGCCAATGGCAGTACTGGGCGGAGCGCACGCACCGCGAGCTCCGCTTCCGGAACTGCGGCGTCTACGGCGAGCGTGCCGAGCAGATTGCGGCGCGGCTCGACGAGTGCGCCAAGGGCGCGCAGGTGCTCGTCGTCCAGGGCGGGATCAACGACATCGCGCAGCACCAGCCGCTCGAGCCGGCCGCCGCGAGCCTCCGGAGGATGGTCGAGCGCGGGAAAGCGCTCGGGCTCCGGGTCGCGATCGCGGACGTCCTCCCGTGGAACAACGGCTACCCGCGCGCGGACCCGCAGATCCGGCGGCTGAACGAGCTGATCCGGGAGCTCGCGCAGGACGAGCGCGTACCCGTCTTGCCGTTCTACGAGACGCTGGAGGATCCGGACCGCCCGGGCCGGATGCGCGAGGAGTGGACCTCCGACGGCGACCATCCGTCCGTGGAGGGGTACCGCCTCCTGGGCGAACGGGCCTTTCGCCTGCCTTCTGTAGGACCATAGGCATCCCTCGAATGGGGGAGACCCCGGCTCGCGGGGGCGCCGATGCCTCCCGTAGACGTGGCCACCGATACAAGCACGCTCTCGCACGGCCACCGGCGGCTCGGCTTCCACCGCCGCCGCGTCTCCGACGTGGTCGAGGCCGACGCGCCGCTCACGACTGTCGCTCCGGCGAAGCCGCCGCGCCTTCTCCTGCGCTTCGGCATCTACGCGGGAATCGCGCTGATCGCGGCCGCCGCGACCGGCACCTGGCTCGCGAGCCGGAACGCCCGCGCCCGCGCCGAGCGGGACGTCTGGAGAGACGCGCACTACACGGCCGCGCAGCTCGGCCGCGACGACCTCGCGAAGATCGCCCTCCGCAGGCCGGTCGACGCGACGCACCGCGCCGAGCTCGACGAGCTCTTCGGCCGCGTCGCCCTCCAGCGCGGCGTCGTGCGCGTGACCCTCTTCGGTCGGTCGGGGATCGTCACCTACTCGACCGACCACACGCTGATCGGGAAGATGCCGTACGACCTGCCCGAGGTCCAGCAGGCGCTCCAGGGCGCGGAGGTGCACGGCACGTCCCGGCTGCACGGCGGGGTCGACGATAACCCGGTCGTGCTGCACTCGTACGCGCCGGTCTACTGGTACTTCGACAGGAACTCCAGCCCGAACGGCGTGATGGGGGTCTACCGGGAGTACGCGCCGGTGGCGAAGGCGATCCGCGCCGAGACGAAGGTGCGCGCGGGCGTGATCATCGCTGCGCTGCTGATCCTCTACATCGCGCTGTTCCCGATCCTCCGCCGCGTCATGCGGACGCTGGAGTCGCGCAACCGCCAGCTCGTGCGGCAGGCGGACGCGCTGCGGGAGAGCGAGGAGCAGTACCGGCTGATCGTCGAGACAGCCGCGGAAGGAGTCGCGCTGCTCGACGGCGAGAGCAACATCGTCTTCACGAATCAGAAGCTCGCCGAGCTCCTCGGCCGCAGCGTCGACGACCTGCCGGGCCACTCGCTCGTCGAGCTCATGGACGAGCACTCGCGCGCGGCGGCCGATCCGCGCTGGTTCCGGCGCCGGCACGAGGACCGCGAGTTCGCGTTCGTGCTCCCGACCGGCGGCCTCGTCCACACCTGCATGTCCGTCAACCCGATCCTCGACCGCGACGGCGGCTACAGCGGCGCCCTGGCCATGGTCATGGACATCACCGAACGCAAGCGGGCAGAGGAAGCCCTGCACGAGATCGAAGGCCGCCTCGGCGAGTCGCCGGTCCGGCGCGAGACGCAGCAGGCCGCGTCGATCGCCCGCGAGTTCGACGGGACGCTGACGGCGCTGACCGGCTACACCGACTATCTCCTGAACAGGCTCGACCAGCGCGACCCGCTGTACCGCGAGGTGACGCAGCTGCGCAGGAGCGCCGAGGGGATCGCCCCGGTCACGCGGCAGCTGCTGGCGATCAGCCGGCGCGAGTCGTTCCAGTCCGGCCTCGTCGACCTCGGCGCAGTGCTGGACGATCTCGCCGAGCAGTTCCCGCGCCTCGTCGGCGACGGGATCCAGCTGCAGGTCGAGGCCGACCGCTCGCTCGGGCGCTTCGAGGCCGACCCGGCGCAGATCGAGCAGGTGCTCGTCAACCTCCTCCTCTACGCGAGCCACTCGATGCACGACCGCGGCCGGATCGAGATCGAGGCGCGGAACGTGGATCTCGACGAGGCGTTCACGAAGGAGCACTTCCCGATGCGGCCGGGCCCGTTCGTGCTGCTCACGGTCGCCGACGACGGCCCCGGGCTCGACGACGAGCAGCGCGCGCACCTCTTCAGCCCGCTCTTCGCGGGCAAGCACGAGGACGCGGCGGGCCGCGGTCTCGCGACGGTGTACGGCATTGTCAAGCAGAGCGAGGGCTTCGTCTGGGCGGACGGGGCGCCGGGCGAAGGGACGACCTTCCGCATCTACTTCCCGCGTGTGACCGAGCCGCTCGCCGCCTGATCAGCTAGGCTCCGTTCGTTCCCCCTGCGACGAAGGAGGTGGCACAGATGACGAAGACGCTTGCCGACCGCCTCGTGCGCAGGGCGCGGCTCTAGCTAGCTCTTTTCTCCGCGCGCTGCGCCTCCGTGTCCCGCGGTGGCCAATGCCGCCGCTTGTTCGCGTGCGCGAAAGGAGAACGAGTTGCTTGCACGCCTCGGCTGGGCTCCAGCCTTCGAAGATCACTTCGCCCCGTACGCCGCCGACGGCCTCGAGCCCGCGCGCGTCGCCGTCGAGCACCGGGGTGCGTACGTCCTCTACACCGCGCGGGGAGAGCAGCACGCCGAGCTCGCCGGCCGGCTTCGCCATGCCGCCGCCGAGCGGGGCGAGCTGCCGGCGGTCGGCGACTGGGTCGCGATCACTCCGACCGAGCCTGCGCTCGTCCAGGCCGTGCTGCCGCGGAAGACGAAGTTCTCGCGGCTGGCGGCGACCGATCACGGCCAGACGATCGAGCAGGTCGTGGCCGCGAACGTCGACGTCGTCCTGCTCGTCGCCGGCCTCGACGGCGACTTCAACTCGCGGCGGCTCGAGCGCTACCTCACGCTCGGCTGGGAGAGCGGTGCCGAGCCGGTCGTCGTCCTGACGAAGAGCGACCTCTGCGCCGATCCCGAAGCGGCGCTCCTCGAAGTCGAGACGGCCGCGATCGGCGTCCCGGTGCACGCGGTCAGCAACGTGACCGGCGAGGGCGTCGACGACCTCCGCGGCTACTTCACGGACGGCCGGACGGTCGCGGCGCTCGGCTCGTCCGGGGTCGGGAAGTCCTCGCTCGTCAACCGCCTAGCGGGCGAGGAGCTGATGGCAACCGGCGACGTGCGCGCCGACGGCCGCGGCCGCCACACGACGACGAACCGGCAGCTGCTGCTCCTCCCGGAGGGCGGCCTCTTTCTCGACACCCCGGGCATGCGGGAGCTGCGGCTCTGGGAGTCCGAGGAGGGCCTCGCGCAGACCTTCGACGACGTCGCCGCCGCCGCGGCCCGCTGCCGCTTCGCCGACTGCTCGCACGACCAGGAGCCGGGCTGCGGCGTCCGCGCAGCGCTGGCGGACGGCACGCTCACTGCCGAGCGGTACGCGAGCTGGCGAAAGCTCGAGGCCGAGCTCCGGCATCTCGCGGTGAAGCAGGACGCGCGCCTGCGCTCGGAGGCGCGCAAGGAGATCCGCCGCCGCGCCCGCGGCCGCAGGCGAGTCACGTGGTGAAGATGCATGCGGACGAGCTCGAGCTCGACGAGGAACTCGTCCGCCGGCTGCTCGCGGAGCAGTTTCCGGACTGGTCCGACTTACCGCTCAGCCGCGTCGAGCCGGCGGGGACAGTCCACGCGATCTTCCGTCTCGGCCCCGAGCTCTCGGTCCGGCTCGCCCGGCGCAACGGGCCGACCGAGCCCGGCGGGAAGGAGCTCGAGTGGTTGCCGAGGCTCGTGCCCCAGCTGCCTTTCGAGCTTCCGGTGCCCGTCGTGCAGGGCCGTCCCTCTGACGGGTATCCGTGGTTCTGGGACGTGCACACCTGGGTGGAGGGGGCGAACGTGCCGGTGGAGCAGCTCGATGCGGTTCAGGCCGCGCGCGACCTGGCGGGGTTCGTCGCGGTGCTGCAGCAGGCCGATCCGGCGGGAGCGCCGCGCGGGCGCCGAGTCCACCTGGCCGACTGGGAGCCGGGCTTCCGGCACTGGCTGGCACGCTTCGACGGCGACGTCGCCGCTGTGACCGGCGTGTGGGAGAGGGCGCGGGCGGCGCCGCCGTGGAACGGGCCGCCCGTTTGGTACCACGGCGACCTCGACGGGCGGAACTGGCTCGTCCGGGACGGGCGCATCAGCGGGGTGATCGACTGGGGCGACATGGGCGTCGGCGACCCGGCCGCCGATGTGATGGTGGCGTGGAAGCTCCACTCGAGCGCCGCGCGTGCCGCATTCCGAGAGGCGCTGCCGACGGACGACGCGACGTGGGAGCGGGCGCGAGGGTGGGTGGTCTCGCAGGCGGTCGCGGCGCTTGCCTACTACACGCCCGAGAACAACTCGGCCCTCTACCCCGAGGCGGAGCGCTGGCTCGCGGACGTCCTCGCGGACTCCTAGCGGCGGAACCAGCTCCGCCGCGGCTGCGCTTTCCGCCATTCGTCTCGCGAGGGGAGCCTCCCGGTCTCGCGGGCGCGTCGCGCGCACTCGGTGTGCGCGTGCCGGCGGCCCGAGTGGTCGCCCTCCGCGAAGAGCAGCACGTGGTCGGTGGCCGAGGCGAGGTAGCCGCCGCAGAGCGGGCACGTGTACGTCGCGGGCTTCAGGTTCTGCGCGCGCCGGAGCTCCCACCAGCGCGGCTCGGCGCTCACGTCCCCGTGGTCGTGGGCGTCGTCGTGGTCGTGGTCGTCTTCGCCGCCGGCTTCGGGCACTCAGCGCTCCGCGACTTCAGCTCGCGGCACGTCCTGGTGAGGAGCTTCGTCCCGACGCGCGCCCTCGAGACGCTGATCACGTCGCTCGTGACGGTCGCGAGGTAGCTCTTCCCGTTCGCGGAGACGCTCAGCTCGACCACGAGCGGCACGGTCAGCTCGGACGCGAGCGTCTTGTCCGCGGCGACCAGCTCGGCGAGATGCTCGGTGTACTTCCCCGAGGAGGTGAAGATCTTCTTCTGGCCGCGGTCGATCCGCTCCATCGCGTCCCGGGTCATCAGCCCGCGCTCGTCCGACGAGAGGGTGTCCGAGCTCGAGCCCTTGAAGATCTGCGGAAGGATGAAGAGCGCCGCGAAGGCGATCAGCAGGATCGGGAGGAAGCGGCGCATGTCCATGACGCGCCAACCCTAGCCACTTCGCCGAGGCGGCGAATTATGCTCGGCGCGTGCGCCGGGGCGGGACTCTCCTCGCGGCTGCGATCGCCGCGGCGTTCCTGCCGGGCGCGCAGGCCGCGGGCCCGCCCGGCTGGACGACGTACGGCGGCGACCCGGGACGAACCGGTGCGGCCGCCGAGTCGATCGCACCGCTGTCGGTCAAGCCCGCCTTCGTGCTCCCGGTCAGGGGACGCGTGATCTCCCAGATCCTCGCCGCGCGGGACGTGCCGACCCGCGGAGCGACGACGCTGTACGCCGCGACGACGGCAGGCCGGGTCTACGCCGTCAGCCCGACCGGGTACGTGCGCTGGCGGGTCGACCTCGGCCAGCTGGCGAATCGCTGCCCGCAGCTCGACGGCTACGGCGTGGGCGGCACCCCCGTGATCGATCCGGGGACGAAGACGCTGTACGTCGCCGATGCGCTCGGGAACCTCCATGCCCTCGACCTGGCGACCGGGACGGAGCGATCCGGCTGGCCGGTTGCGCTCTACGGCGATCCGGCCCGCGAGTACGTCTGGGGCGCGCTCGCCCTCGCCGGCGGCAGCGTCTACGCCGCGACGGGGTCCTACTGCGACCAGGGACCCTTCGAGGGTAAGGCGATCCGGGTCGAGCTGGCGACGCGGAGGGTGACGACCTGGGTCGCGGTCCCGGCCGCTCTCGGAGGCGGTGGCGGGATCTGGGGGTGGGGCGGCATTGCCTCCAGCCCGGCATCGGGCCAGCTCTTCGTCGCGACCGGAAACGCGTTCGAAGGCGGCACCAACGTCGGCTCGCGGTTCAGCGAGGCTGCCGGTTTCGGCGAGAGCCTGGTCGTGCTTTCGCCGAGCCTGGAGGTGATCGGGGCGAGTCACCCGCCGTCGATCAACCTCCCGCTCGACCTCGACTTCGTCGGCTCCCCCGTCGTGTTCGACCGGGCCGGATGCGGGGAGCTCGTCGTCGCGCACGACAAAAACGCGGAGCTCTTCGGGTGGCGAACGCGGGCCGTCGCGGGCGGGCCTCTCTGGACGATTCCGCTCGAGACGTTCGATCCCGCCAACCCGGTCCTCAGCCAGCTCGCCTACGACCCGCGGCGGTCTGCGCTCTTCGCGGTCACGGGTTCGCAGCTCGTTCGCATCGACATCGGCTCGGACTGCTCCGCGAGGATCGCGTGGGCGCGGTCGCTCGGAACCAAGTCGCTGAACGGTTCGCCGACGGTGGCCGGGGCCGTCTGGTTCACGCTGTCAGGGAGCCCGTCTCTGGTCGCCTACGATCCGGACACGGGCATGAAGCTCGCCTCCGTGCCGCTCCCGGGGTTGACGGTGACCGCGCCGACAGTCGTCGACGGGCGGATCTTCGTCGGCACGTTCACCGGGCAGCTCCTCGGGTTCGCGTCGTCGACCGCGAAGCCCGCTCGGCCGGCGGGCTCGTTCGGAGACGTGCCCGGACACACCAGCCGGCTCGATGCCAGACACGTCTGGATCAGCCGCGACACCGGCGTGTTCTCGACGGACGACGGCGGCCGCCACTGGCAGCGGATCTTCCCGCAGCCGGCGGCGGCGGTCGTTCGGACCTCCGTCTCGGTCGGACTGATCCGGGTCGCAGCGGTCGCGCCCGGCTGCACCTGCGCGCGGATGTTCTGGACGAAAGACGGCGGCCGGCACTGGACGGAGACGCGCGCGATCGGCGGAGGGGTCGTCGGCCGGGATTCGGCGCTGTACTGGGTTGCGCGCAACCGGACGCAGGTCCAGGAGGTCTCGCCGTGGCCGCCGGCCGGCCCCGTCAGGTCGCGGCCGACCCTCACGCTGGACGACGGCCGGATCCTCGACCTGGCGCTCGTCCCGGGCGGTGTGGCCGCACTGGTCGAGAACCCCGAGACGGGCGCCGCTTCCGTGCTCGTCGTCCGCGGCGGCGATACGGAGGCCGTGCGCCTTCCTGCTCCGCCCGGTCAGATGATCTCCGCATCGCTGACGACCTCTGGTAGCAAGGTCACGGTTCAGGCAACGGTGTTCAGTGACGGCGACACGCAGAACCTCAGCTGGACGACGACCGACGACGCCGGCTGGAAACCAGCGCCCGCCTGAGACGTCTCAACACGTGCATGGGGACCCTGACCCGGATCGTGGTCGCCCTTGCCGCTGCCGGAGGAGTGGCGCTGGCCGCGGCTGCCGCTCCGCGCGTGCCCCCCCCGACGACGATCTCCAGCCCCTCGCCGCTCGCCGGCTGTCAGGACGGGCAGGACGCGGACGTCGTCCCGCGCGCCGAGGTGGAGCCGTCGCTCGCGTTCGACGCGCGCCGCCCGCAACGGATCGTCGTCGTCTACCAGGAGGACCGGTTCCGCAACGGCGCCGCTCGCGCGATCGCGTCGAGCGTCTCCGCCGACGGCGGACGCACGTGGCGCCGGAGCGTGCTGCCCGTCGGGTTCTGCGCGACCGGCGCATCGCAGCCGTTTCGGGTGACCGATCCGTGGGTCTCCATCGGTCCGGACGGCCGTGTGTACGCGCTCGCGAGCTCGTACGCCGTCACCTCCGCCGACGGCGGCCGGACGTGGTCGAACCCCGTCACGCTGGGCGAGTCGTCGGGCCGGTTCCTGCTCGACAAGGGCTCGTTGACGGCGGATCCGACCCGCGCGGGAACGGCGTATGCCGTCTGGGCGCGGTACGAGCGCCCGCCGACGGGGCCGCCCGTGCACAGCGACGCGATGCTGACGACCACGACCGACGGCGGCCGGCTCTGGTCTCTGCCGCACGTGATCCTGCCGGGAGGGGAGAAGTCGGGCCCGATCGGGAGCCTGATCGTTCCCGATCCCCGGCGCGGCAAGCTCTATCACTTCGCCTTCTGGCAGGTCGGCGCGGTGCCGGCGATGAAGAATCCGTCCCGGGTCGTCGTGCAGTGGTCGACGGATCGCGGCGTCTCGTGGTCGGGGCCGCGGACCGTCGGGCAGGCGCTGACCGTGGCCGAGGAATCGCACGAGGCGTTCAGCGGCCACCAGATCAGGACCGGGTTCGTCGTTCCGTCGCTCGGAGTCGACCCGCGCTCGGGCGCGCTGTACGCCGCCTGGCAGGACGCGCGCTTCGCCGGCCGGAAACGCGACCAGATCGTGCTCGCCCGCTCCGCCGACGGTGGGCGCACCTGGAGCCGCCCGGTTCGGGTGAGCGGAGCCTCGACGCAGGCGTTCGTCCCGAACGTCGCCGTCACGGCCGACGGCACGCTCGGAATCGCCTACTTCGAGACCGCAGCCGGCCGCTCGAAACGGGCGGTCGCCACGCGCTACGTGCTCGCACTCTCGCGCGACGGCGGGCGCACGTTCACGCGCGTCCGGGTCGGGCCGGCCTTCGACCTCGCGAAGGCGCCGCTCATGTCCCCCGTCCCGGAGCAGGCGGTTCCGCCCGGGCTCTTCCTCGGCGACTACATGGGGATCCAGGCCGGGCGGGACGTCTTCCGCCTCGCCTTCGTCTCGACGAACAGCAGCGGCGGCGATCCGACGGACGTCCGCTACGTCGAGGTCCGGCCGTAACCTGTACGGCGCGGGCGTGATCGACGACGAGGAGGAACTCGTGCCTGACGACGTGCTCTACCGCATCGAGGTCAAGGACGTTCCCGAGCAGCACCTGGCCGTGATCCGCGGCCGGACGCGGTTTCCGCAGCTCTCCGCGTGGCTCGACGAGGCGTACGAGGAGCTGTACCGCTTCATCGAGGAGCGCGGGGCCGAGCGGACCGGGTCGCCGTTCGCCGTCATCCCCGAGCCGAGCGAGGGCGAGATGGAGGTCGAGGCCGCTTGGCCGATGAACGCGCCGGTCGAAGGTGCCGGCCGCGTCGACACCGAGACGCGCCCTGCATTCCGGGCGCTGGCGTCTCTCCACCGCGGGCGGTACGAGGACCTGCCGCGCATCTACGGCGCGCTCTGGTCGGCGATCCGCCACGAGGCGATCGAGGCGGCCGGCAACCCGCGGGAGGTGTACCTGACGAACCCGCACGAGACGGACCCGAGCGAGAATCTCACGGAGGTCCTCTGGCCGGTCCGGCTCGCGCCGGGGTGGACGTTCGGCGAGGAGAAGTTCACGAGGCCGCTGCCGCCGCCGCAGCTCGAGCCGGTTCGCTGACGCTCAGGCGCCGGCGAGCGCCCGGAGGTTGCGCTCCCACATGCTGCTCGTCGGGAAGTGCGAGTACGCGTCGGGAACGGGCGAGCCGGGCTCGGCTCGGCGCACGTCGTCGAGGTATCGGAGCATCAGCTCGATCGTCTCCGGGCCGCACACCGCGCCGTGCCCGGGGACGATCGAACGCGGGCCGAGCTCGGAGATGCGTTCGAGGATGCCGATCCAGGCCGACACGTCGCCGTCGCCGACCCAGGCGTGGTCGCCGTTCACGACGAGATCCGCCGCGAAGAGAATGCGCTCGTCCTCCAGCCAGAGGAACGCGTCGCTCGCCGTGTGGCCGCCGCCATAGGTGATCAGCGCGGCGCGTCGCCTCTCGCCGACCAGCTCGCGCTCGTCCGTGAAGACCTCGTCCGGAGGGACGACCTCGACCGTCGGCAGCTCCTCGGCGGCGAGCCGCTCCCAGAGGTCGGCGGCGGCGTTCTTGCCTGCGGCGCGAAGCTCGGCCAGCTGTTCCGGGAGCCAGTCGTCGACGGTGCTTCTCAGCGTCGTCACGCGCGGCAGGGCGCGCTCCTGGATCAGCCGTCGTGTCTCGGCGGTCGCAATCGAGCGGATGCCGCCGAAGGCCTGCCCGCCGAGCACATGGTCGAGGTGCCAGTGGCTGAGCGCGACCGCCTGA
Source organism: Gaiellaceae bacterium (assembly GCA_035274625.1). Lineage (GTDB taxonomy): Bacteria > Actinomycetota > Thermoleophilia > Gaiellales > Gaiellaceae > DATBLE01. The sequence continues at coordinate 24,323 of DATENZ010000120.1, read as the reverse complement.
ACCGGCGCCACCGCATCGGCCGCCGCGCGCAGCTCGTGGCCGGCGGCGACGGTGACGTGCGTGTCGAAGACGACGGTCGAGCCGCCCAGGTCGACGAAGCCGGCATTTCCCGCAGCGCCGAGATCGGGGCGCGCGACCGCGGCCCACGCCGCGGCGGCCACGGGGGTGAGGTCGGCATGGGTAAGGCTCATGCCTCTATTCCCTCAAGCCGGCCTCTATAGTTCTAATAGAACTATGCCGCGTCGGCTGAGAGCACCCCGGAAGTCGCCCGAGACGAGCGCGCTGCCGACGACCGAGTACGCGGTGCTCGGCCTGCTCTGCGAGCGCGAGATGTCGGGCTACGACATCCGTCGCGCGCTGGAGGCCAGCGTCGGCTACTTCTGGACCCCGGCGAAAAGCCACATCTACGGCGTGCTCGCCCGCCTGGCCGATCAGGGCCTGGCGACGCGCCGCGAGGTCGAGCAGGAGCAGCGGCCCGACAAGCAGCTCTACCGGATCACGAAGCAGGGCGAAGACGCGTTGCGCGCGTGGCTCGAAAACGTCGACACCGAGCCCGATGCGAGCCGCCACCCGATCCTCCTGAAGATCTTCTTCGGGCGGCGGGCGGGGCCAGGCCAGGTCGCGGCACTGATCGAGCGCCGCCTGCGCGAGGAGGAAGCCTTCGTCGCGGAGCTCGAGGAGATCGAGCGCCGCCTCGCCGGACAGGAGGAGCACTTCTACGGGTACCTGACAGTCCAGTTCGGGCTGGCCCGCGCGCGGGCGACGGTCGCGTGGGCGCGACAGGCGCTCGGCGAGCTGGAGCGGCGATCGGAGTGAAGCGCGTCGCCGTCTGGGCCGTCGCGGCCGCCGTGGCCGCGGGCGGAGCAGCCGCAGGCGGCGAAGCGAAGCCCCCCTACCGCAACCCGACCGCCGGCCGGGAGCTCGTCTACCAGCTGCCCGGAATGCACCGCGCGAAGCTGATCCACGACCTCGTCTATCGCCGCGTCGCCGGAATCCAGCTCCGCATGGACGTCTACCACCCGAGCTCGTGGGACGGCCGCGGCCGCCTCCCCGCGGTGATCATCGGGGGCCCGCCCGCCTACGGCGCCGGCAAGGACAGCGGCCAGAAGATCGGCTGGAGCCAGCTCGTCGCGGCGTCCGGTCTCGCCGCGGCGACGTTCGACATCCGCTCGGACAACTACCTCGCCACTCCGCGCGACCCCTCGGAGGACGTCGCCGCCGCGATCGACTTCGTCCGCGCGAACGCGGCGCGGCTCAGCATCGACGGCGACCGGCTATGCACCCTCGGCTTCTCGCTCGGCACTGCGCCGTGGCACCTCTGGGCGGCGATGCACGACCCGCGGCCGTGGCTGCGCTGCAACGCCGTCTACTACGGCGCGCTCGACCTGCACGACCAGGGCCTCCCGGGTCCGGCCGACCTCGTCGACGAGTTCTCCGCGATCACGTATCTGCGCCGCGACGGCGACAGGATCGCGCCGATGCTGATCGCGAAGGCGGCCCGCGACCAGTTCGCCGGCATCCCCAGGTCGATCGACAAGTTCGTCGCCGAGGCGCGCCGCCTCCGCGCGCCGGTCCAGCTGTGGACGCATCCCGGCGGGCCGCACGGGTTCGACACGACCAAGCCCGACGCGCGGTCGCGCCAGATCATCGCCGCGACGCTGCGCTTCTTCAGGGCGCGGCTACTGGGGTGACGAGGCGGGCACGTGGCCTCTCGCCAGCTTGCAGACCATCGTGTAGGCGGGGTCGAACACGTTGCCGAGGTCGTATTCCACGCACTGCCCGAGCAGCGTGCTCGCCCCGACGGGATCGAGACCGAAGTCGGCCTGGAGCCACCGGAGCATCTCCGTCGTCGCGTGCTGGACGGCCTGATCGAGCGGACGCGCGTTGCCGACCGTGAAGATCGCATCCGGCGTCTCGCCGCGCGGCCACCAGCTGCGCATGCCCTTGCGCAGCGAGACCGAGAACTCGACGTCCATCGAGATCTCGAGGCCGGTGCCGACGATCTCGCCGTCGCCCTGAAGGGCGTGGCCGTCTCCGAGAGAGAAGAGCGCGCCGGGGACGAACACCGGGAAGAGCGCGGTGACGCCCGCGGTGAAGCCGCGGTAGTCCATGTTCCCGCCGTGTCGACCGGAGGTTGCGGTCGAGATCGCCTCGCCCCCTGCGGGGGCGACGCCGAAGCAGCCGAGCATGGGCGCGAGCGGCAGCTCCAGTGCGCCGAGGCTCGTCTCCGGCGAGACGAGCGTCGCCGTGCCGGCCCCGGCGTCGATCCGCCACTCGCCTCGCACCCGTTCCGCCCGCGACGCCGGGAGCATGGGCACGTAGTCCGGATCGACGACATTCGCGGCGACCGAGGTGGCGCTGAAGGCCGTCGCGCGATTCGGCGTGATCCGGATCAGGTCGACGGCCAGTGTGTCGCCGGGCTCCGCTCCGACGACGTAGAAGGGCCCGGTCTGCGCGTTTCCCGCCTCGATGCGCTGCTCGCCCGCCGCGTCGCGGCCGCCCGCGTCGACGGTCGTCGTGCGGACCGTGTCGCCGGGCTCGATCCGCAATGCGGGCTCGTACGAGCCAAGCGTCGCGTGGAAGACTGTCGGCTCGAAGTCGTGGACGGCCATCGGCGGAACGCTAGTGCACCGGAACCCGCTCCGTCTCGCGGGCGTAAGAGCTGAGGTGCTGCGCATCGTCCGACGGCTGTTCCTCGTCGCGCTGGCGGCCGGCTCGCTGCTCGCGGTCTCCGCGGCGGCAGCTCCCCGCAAGCTGCACGGGAACAACTTCTTCAGCAACTGCCGCTTCAGCCACACGGCGCCGGACGATCCGATCGTCCTGCCGGGGCAGCCCGGCCGGTCTCACCCGCACACGTTCTTCGGGAACACGACGACGAGCGCCGCGTCGACGGTGTCCACGCTGCTCGCGGGCGGGACGACCTGCAAGCCCGCCGCCGACACAGCCGCCTACTGGGTGCCGACGCTGTTCGACCACGGGCGCGAGGTCCGTCCAGCGAAGGCTCAGCTCTACTACGTGCTGCGCGGCTACGACCAGATGCACGCGTTTCCGTCCGGGCTGCGTGTCGTCGCCGGGAACGCGCGGCCGCCTCGGGTGCAGAGCCTGAGCATCGTCTACTGGGCCTGCGGCGCGTCGGGCGTGACCGTGCGGGTGTCGAGCCGTCCGCCTCGGTGCGGGCTTCTCGACGCGCGCTTCCACGGCGTGGCTCAGCTGTGCCGCACCTGCCCGAAGCGGTCGAACTTCGAGGTGCGCGTCAACACGCACCTCGAGCTCCACGTCAACTTCCCGGACTGCTGGGACGGCAAGCACCTCGACAGCGCCGACCACCACAGCCACATGGCGTACGGCCGCGACTACGTCTGCCCCGCGTCGCATCCGGTGAAGATGCCGTTGATCCGCCTGATGATCCGGTATCCGCTCACCGACGCCCGTGGCGTCGCGCTTTCGTCCGGCGGCCAGCTCACCGGCCACGCCGACTTCTTCAACACCTGGGACGAGCGGGCGCTGGAGTCGCTCGTCGAGGCGTGCTTCCGCGACCGCCCGTGCAACCGATGAGCTGGACCGCGCTCCACCTCGAGGACATCCCGCTGGACGAACGGCGCTTCCCGATCCGGCGCCACCTGGGCATCACCGCGTTCGGCGTCAACGCATGGCGCGGCGCCGAAGTCGGCGACCGGGTGATCGACGACCACGACGAGCTGGTCGAGGCGCACGAGGAGCTGTACCTGGTGGTCAGCGGCCGCGCAGCGTTCACTCTCGACGGGGACGAGGTCGATGCGCCTCCCGGCACGCTCGTCTTCGCGGCGCCGGAGGCGCAGCGCGGCGCCGTTGCCGCGGAGCCGGGGACCGTCGTGCTGGCGATCGGCGCCGAGCCGGGGCGGCCGTTCTCGCCGTCCGGCTGGGAGGAGTGGGCAGACCTCGGGATGACCGAGCTTGTCGAAGGCGGGCGCTACGAGGAGGCTGCCGAGCGGTATGCGTCGGCGCTCGAGCGGCATCCCGACCACCCGGGCGTGCTCTACAACCTGGCCTGCATGCTCAGCCTCGCCGGCCGGGACGACGAGGCACTCGAGCGGCTCGCGCAATCGATCGAGCGCTTTGCGAAGAGCGCCCACTACGCACGGGAGGATCCGGACTTCGATCCGCTCCGGAATGACCCGCGCTTCGAGGCGCTCACAGCGCCGCGATCCAACGATGCCCGGGCGTGAGAGCTTGGCGTGTCACGGCCGTGCATCGCCGGTCACAGCCGCTCGGCCGCCCAGAGCCGGCACACCCAGTGGTGGCGGTATGTCCCGCCGTGCTCGTTGATCGCGGCCTCGAGCCTCTCGAGCAGTAGGTCGCGCGTCTCGGCCGGCAGCATTCTCTTGTCGGACGACGTTCGCTCGACGTCGATCCACTGGGCGGCCGTGTAGTCGTCCCAGCCGTGGTACTCGCGCTCGACCGGAGGGCCGAAGGCGGAGCCCGGCGGCACGCGGTCTCTCGGCGCCTGCTCGACCACTGAGGGCCTGGGCGCGAGCTCCTCGTGAATCGCGTCGATCGCCCGTCGCAGCGGCGTGTCGCGGCGGCTGGGCCTGTGCCCGAAGATCGCCAGCCAGCCACCCCGGCGCAGGACCCGCTCCGCCTGCCGTGCGCCTCGCTCGCGGTCGATCCAGTGCCACGCCTGCGCAGCGGTGACGAGGTCGACCGGAAGGTCGCTCCGCCGCGGCTGCCAGTCCTCGAAGTCGGACACGTCGATTCGCCAGCCCTGAAACGGCGCCAGCTTCTCCGAGGCAATCTCCGCCATCGCGGGATGCGGCTCGACGCCCACGCCCTCGAGTCCCCGCTCCGCGAGCGCAACCGTGGCCTTCCCGGTTCCGCAGCCCGCGTCGACGGCGCGGGCGGTGCTGCCGACGAGCGCGACGACGTCGTCGATCAGCTCGGCCGGGTAGGAGGGCCGTACCCGGTCGAAGAGCCGTGCGTCGGTGCCGAAGAGGAGCCGCTGCTCCTCAGGCATCGAGGAGGGCGAGCGCCCCGCCGAGAGCCGTGATCGAGTCCTCGGTGATCGGTCGCACGACGAGGATCGCCTCGTCCGCACCGGCGTCGGCGAGCTCGCGCAGGTGCGCCGCAACGCGGTCCATCGCTCCCTCCACAGGCGCGACCTCCGCGTCGCGCGGCCGCCGGACCGCCTCCTGCTCGAGCGAGACGAGGACGCAGGCGCTGCGCGCGATGTCGGCCGGGTCTCGGCCTGCGCGCTCCGCGGCCGCCGTGATCTCCGCGTTCAGTGCGGCGAAGCCGTCAGGCGTGTTGCGGTAGCCGACGTACCACGTGTTCCAGGCGTCGATGAACGGCAGCGTCGCCGCCAACATGCGCGCGCCGTTCGAACCGATCATCAGCGGTGGACGTCGTGCCGGTCGCGGTAGCAACACCGCGTCCTCGGCTTGCCAGTAGCGCCCCGCGTGCGTGACGCGCTCGCCCGCGAGTAGCCGGCGGACGATCTCGAAGCTGTCCTCGAAGCGCGAGACTCGGTGGTCGTAGGGCAGCCCGAAGGCGCGGTACTCGGCCTCGTTCCAGCCGGCGCCGAGCCCGAGAACGAAGCGTCCGCCGCTGATCTCGTCGACGGTCGCGGCCATCTTCGCGAGCAGGCCTGGGGAGTGGAAGCTCGCACATGCGACGAGGGGCCCGAGCCGGACGCGCTCCGTGACGGCGGCAAGGCCCGCGAGGAGCGTCCACGCCTCCCACGGCCCGCGTTCCTCCCGGCCGTCGCCGCGGTAGAGGAGGTGGTCGCCGAGCCAGATCGAGTCGAAGCCGGACGCCTCGGCGGCACGGGCCATCGCGACGTACTCCGGCCAGCGCACCTCGCGCTCGACCTCCGGCAGCTGGACGCCGATGCGAAGCGGACGGGGCACTCAGAACTCCCAGCTGTACATGACCTGATCGCCTGCGCGCGTCCCGCCGGCTCGCTCGTAGGCGGCTCGGGCGGCTCCGTTGTCCTGATCGGTCAAGACCCACATGCCGTAACAGCCGCGGGTCCGCGCGAGCTGCGCGAGCTCCTCGACCAGCCGTGTGCCGATCCCTCGGCCGCGGTGGCTCTCCGCGACGCCGAGCTCGTAGAGGAACATCTCGGTGCCCTTGTCGGGATGAGTCATCTCCATCCCCGTGACCATCCCGACTGCCTGGCCGTCGTCGTAGGCGAGGAGGACGTGGTGGCTGTCGGACGAGAGGAAGCGCTGGAGGGCGGCCTCCTGAACCGGCCCGTCGAAGAGCGCCTCCGCGTCTCTGACGGTGGCGGGGTCGGTTGGGCGCTGGACCTCTATGCCTGGCATGGCTCGGCGAGCAGCTGATGGTGGGCCGGGAAGGATTCGAACCTTCGACCTTGGGATTAAAAGTCCCCTGCTCTACCGGACTGAGCTACCGGCCCTTCTCGTTCGAGTATAGAAACGCCCTGTGGACCCGGCCCGCGTCAGTCTGCTCCGGTGGCTGCGGCGGCAGCTCCGGCAGCCGCTGCCGGCGCGTGAGCACCTCGAAGCGGCGGTCGCGAACGACGACCCGGTCGAGGCGCGGCGACTGCTCGAGGACGCGCCGTTCTCGAAGAGCCAGCGAATGTACGTCGACGAGCTGCTCGACGCCTGGGACCGCGAGGCCGGGCGGGGCTGATTCGCCCCGCCGGCGGGTGCGCCTAGGCTTTGGGCTTGACGAAGACCTGTCCGCGGATCGCGCCGCCCGGGAAGGTGGTGGTGTGGACGTTCCAGTAGTACTGGGCCGGATGCGCGAGCACGTCGTCGAGGAGTGCCGGGTCGACCCCGGATACGCAGCCGGAGGAGGTACCCGCAGTGCCGTCGTTGGGCGGGTTGAACGGAATGACGACCGGACCGTTGACCCCTTTCGGGCCGCGGTGGATATGCGCGGCCGTGGGCTGGTCGAGCTTCTTGACCACGAGGGCATAGCACAGCGTGTCCGCCCCTACGACAACTGCGGTTGCCGAGCCGAAGCCGTCCGGATCGCCGCCTCCGACCTCGAAGCTGCCTTGAGCACTCCGAACGCGGCCTGAGTGCTGTTCGTCGAGTCTCTCTGTGAGGCAACCGCGGCGGTCGCTCCAGCGACCGCGACCAAGCACGCGAGCCCCACACCTAAGGCCGAGCGCCTACTCATTTCGCATCCGTCGAAGGTTCGCGCGAGGATATGTCAGTTCGCTTGTGGAGGCGGCTCAGACGGCGCGCCGCACGGTCGAGATGCCCCACGCCTCGCCGGAGGCGAAAAGCTCGTCCGGATCGACCTCGCCGACCCAGCCGAGAAAGTGCTTCGTCGGGTCGTCGGCCGTCGAGCCGTACACGGCGAGTCGCTCCTCGGCCCGCGGCGGTTCACCCCGCTCGAGGCGCTCGAGCTCGGCCTCGCGCTCCTCGCTGACCGGACCTTCCATGTACCCGCGCGGCACGCCGAGGAGCGTAGCGCCGCGGCTATCCTCACGGCGCCGGCCCCCGTCGACTAGCGGCCCAGGTCACGGCCCTTTCAAGGCCGTAGCGCGGGTTCGAATCCCGCCGGGGGCATTGGTCGCCCGGCTGCGCCGGGCTCCCCGTCGAAAATCCGCTCGCCTTCGGCTCCCATGACGATTTTCGACGGCCAAGAGCACCGGACTCACGCCAGGCGTCGGTGTGCGGCGCCCGCCATGTCGGCCGGCGGCGGCGGATCAGCTCGACGAACGGTGACGAGATGAAAGGCGCGCAGATGGAACCCGCCACCATTGGCGGTCGGCATGTACCGAGGATGCGGCGCCGTGGTGCAGTTGCACTCGCTTCTTGTCTTGTCCTACTTCTCGCGAGCGGCTGCGGGGCGCGATCCGGCGCCGCACCTTCGCTCCTGGACGCGACGATCCCCGAGCTCCAGAAGGCGATGGAGACCGGTGACCTCACGGCTGTCGAGCTCCTCGACTTCTATCTGGCAAGGATCGCCGCCTATGACAACAGGGGGCCCAAACTCAACGCGTTCATCCTGGTAAACGCTGCCGCCCGCGGGGAGGCGGCGGCTCTCGATGCCGAACGCGCGGATTCAGGTCCTCGGGGCCCTCTGCACGGTATTCCCGTGGTCTTGAAGGACAACATCGGCACCGCCGACATGAGGACAACTGCCGGGTCGCTCGCGCTGAAGGGGTTCAGACCGGCTGAGGACTCCTTCCAGGCGGGCAAGCTGCGCGAGGCGGGGGCCGTAATCATCGGCAAGGCGAACCTCTTCGAGTTCGCCCTCGGCTGGGAAACGGTGTCATCTCTGGGCGGGCAGACGCTGAACCCATACGACCTCAGCCGCGATCCGGGCGGCTCGAGCGGGGGCACGGCCGTAGCCGTCACGGCCAACTTCGCCGCTGCCGGCCTCGGAACCGACACCTGCGGGTCGATCCGGCTCCCGGCAGCTCACAACGATCTGTACGGGTTGCGGCCGACGAACGGGCTCTCGTCGCGCGCCGGCGTGATCCCCTTCTCGACCACGCTCGATGCCGTCGGGCCGATCGCCCGTAACGTCGTGGACCTCGCGATCATGCTCGATGCCACGGTCGGTAGGGATCCTGCGGATCCGTCGACCGTGCGGGTCGGGAGGTCTTACCTGAACGCCGTCGATCCCGATGGCCTTTCGGGCCGACGGATCGGCCTGGTCACGTTCAGCGGAGACACCGAGATGGAGGAGCTCATCGGCTCAGCGATCGAAGAGATGAAGGCCGGCGGCGCCGAGGTCGTCGAGGTAAACGTCCCGAGCGGGGCGGAAATCGGCCCCCTCTTCGGAGAGTTGCGCTTCGCGCTCGATGACTATCTCGCCGCCGAGCCGAAGGCTCCGGTTCGGTCGCTCAGGGAGATCGTGGATCTGAACGTCGTCACCCCTGCGGCGGGCGGATTCTTGTCCGAACTGGCAGCGGTGACCAGCCTGGACACAGATGCCTATCGCGCCGCTCTCGCGGGACGGCATCGGTTCCGTGACGCGGTCGTTGCCCTCATGGACGAACAGCGCCTGGACGCGATCGCCTATCCGGCGTCCTCCTCCCCGGCGGCTCCGATCGGCGGGGCGCAGAGTCCCTTCGACTGCGGGTCAGCCGCGTATGGCGGTCTTCCCGCCATGGTTGTACCGGCGGGGTTCACTTCTGACGGCCTCCCGGTCGGTCTCGAGCTCATGGGCCGGCCCTTCGCAGAGCAGACACTGATCGCCGTCGCGGCGGGCTACGAAGCGCACACAAACCACCGGCGCCTTCCTCCGACTACCCCGTCACTCGCGGGAGACTGAGCAGCGAGTCAGCGGTGGTTGAGCTTGCTCGCCCGAGGACGGCGAGCCTATTGCCCAGATCTGACCGCCGACGACGGACCGTCCGCACGTGTCGGAGACGTGGACGAATCTGGCAGCGATCGTGACCGCTTGCGGCGGCGGTCACGATCGCTGGGAGAGGCGAACGCGCGTCCGCTCCTCGAGCGGCGCGCCCTGCTCGAAAGACCCTGACTTCCGCGCGAGCAGCCGTCAATGACACCGCTGGGTCAAATGACCCCAGAGATCGTGCGCCGCTAGAGCAGCCCGGCGCGGCGAGCGGTCGCGACCGCCTCGAGGCGGGACCGGGCGCTCAGGGCGCCGAGGACTGCGCGGATGTGGTTCCGCGCCGTCTCCTCCGAGATGCCCAGCTCGGCGGCGATCGCAGTCGTCGCCCGGCCGTCCGCGAGGAGGTGCAGCACCTCGAACTGACGCGGAGTGAGGACCGGCTGTGCCGGCGCGGGCGCGCGCCGTCTGAGCGCGAGGCCGCGGACGCCGACGATCTTCCCGTCGGCGAGCAGCGGTGCGGAGACGATCTGCACCGCGACACGCGACCCATCCTTCGCGAGCGCCGTCAGCTCGTAGATCGTGAGCTGCGTAGAGCCGGACAGCTTGCGCTCCAGCTGGTCGCGTGCCCGGCCGAGGGCGTCGCTCGGAACGAACAGCTCCGGCTCCTTCCCGACGATCTCGCGCGGGGTGTACCCAAACAGCTTCCCGACAGTCGGGCTGACCCACGTGATTCGGCCGTGGCAGTCCGCCGTGTAGGGAACCACCTCGAGATCGTCCAGCAGGGCGAGGAGATCGAGCGGCGCCTCACCCATCCGCCGCGGCGATCGCCGCATTCATCGGGGTCCGTCGGAACACGAGACGAAGCATTGCCTGACGTCAGCGTTCTGCGCATGACACTGCTGGGTCATCTCGGTGGGTTGACGGGCGTTGTCGCCGTGCGCACCATCGTGTCGTGGCCGAATTGGCGGGCCGCCACGATCTGTTGACGACCCTCGAGAGCGTCAGCGTCCCGAGCTACGTCGTCGACCGAAGCGGCACCATCCGCTGGTTGAACCCGGCCGCCCGTCGTCTCGTCGGCGACGCCGTCGGCCGCGAATTCACCGCCGTCGTCGCCCCGGAGTTCGTTGACGAAGCTCGGACGCAGTTCACGAGCAAGCTTCACGGGGCGCCCGTGACGGACTTCGAGACGGAGATCGTCGACACCCAGGGTCGTCACGTTCTGGCCGAGGTGAGCTCGGTCCCTCTGCACGGCGATCAGCGGGTCGTCGGGGTGTTCGGCCTCCTGCAGCCCCGCCGGGTGTACGAGCGCACGGACCCGGCACACGCGCTCACGCCGCGGCAAGCCGAGGTGCTCGGTCTGCTGGCCGAGGGCGCCTCGACCGCGCAGATCGCCTCGACCCTGCACCTGAGCCGCGAAACGGTGCGGAACCACGTCCGGCACATCCTGCGCGCCCTCCGAGTGCACTCGCGAATCGAGGCAGTCGCCGCCGCGCGGCGCAGCGGCCTGCTTCGCTGACGCCGCCGCTCAGGGGGCGAGTCCGGGAGCGGGTTCGCGTCTTCGACCGCTGCGCGATCCCGTTCCAACGCAGCGGCATCCCGCTCGAGCGCGGCAGCGCGCTGCTCCAGCTCGGCGCGCGTCTGATCGCCCCGCTCCACCCAGAAGCGCGCCGCCTCCTCGTGCGCGGCGGCGGCGGCGTCGTGCGTGGCGGCGGCCTCCAGATGCCGCGCAGCCCGCTCGTTCACGTTGATGATCCTAGACGCCCGCAGGTGCTCCTTCGCTCCGAGGCGCCGAAGTGAGAGACTCCTTCACCGCAATCGGACACGAGCGACGGGAGGCTCCATGTACGCCACTATCCGCAGCTATTCGGGAAGCACAGACCTGGTCGACGCGCTGCTCGACCATCAGAACGACATCCGGCAGCTGATCAACGGGATCGGCGGCTTCCGCGCCTACTACCTCGTCCGCACGGGCGGCGGCAACGCGCTCACGATCAGCGTCTTCGACGATGAAGGCGGGGCCGAAGAGTCGACGCGCCTCGCGGCGGGGTGGATCCGGGACAACCTGTCCGATCTCTCCGTCACCCCGCCGCAAGTGACGAGCGGCGAGGTCGCGCTCAGCTTTTAGCCTGATCGCCCACCCAGGCGCCGACCAGCCCGCGGTGACGGGCGATCATCTCCTCGTGCTCGTGCGCCGGGAAGAGCGCGCGCACCTCCTCGACGAGCAGCGCGTCGAATTCCGGGCTCGCGAAGTAGTCGAGCGCGAGCTCGCGCACGGCGGGCAGTGACCGAGCGCAGAAGTCGTCGTACTCCTCGACCTGGAAGTAGCCGTCGGCGAGGCGGCGGTACTCCTCGAGCTTCTGCTCGTAGCTCAGGTCGTCGCGATCGCCGATGTCGAAGTAGACGCGCTTGTCCTGGTCGATCGGCATCAGCCGGCCGGTGACGGTGCAGAACACGCACCACTTGACGAGGGCCTGCATCGCCCACGGGAAGTAGTAGTGGAGGCTCGTCAGGGCGACGTCCGGGGAGGCGTTCGCGTAGTCGATCGGGTGGACACCGGTTCCGCGAACGAGGCTCTCGCACGAGTTGAACTCCCACCGGAAGAAGGCGTTGACGAGGCGCGAGATCGTCACCACCTCCCGGCCCACCTTCGGCTCGAGGAAGTCGTGCTCGACGCGGTAGCGCAGGTGCATCGGAGCGTCGGGATCGAACCACATGACCATCGTCTCGGCGCCGATCGAGAGCGATCGAACGAAGACGTCGAAGCCGTCCACGGCCGCCTGGAGGTGCATCAGCCGCTGCCCTGAGGCGTCGTACTGGCGGTGCAGCTCGTCCTCGTTCGCCACGCGCGTGACGCCGACCCACTGGCCGCCGTCGAACGGCTTCATGTACAGCGGGTAGCCGACCTGCTCCGCGACCCCGCCGAGGTCGAAGGGAAGGTTGTAGCGCGTGGCCATGTGCTGGAACTTCTCCGCGAGCATGTACTCGCGGCGCGGAACCGTCGTGGGGACCTTGTGCGGCACCATCCACGTCTCCGGGACCTTCAGCCCGAGGCGGATCATCGCGCAATAGGCGGAGTGCTTCTCCATCGCCTGGAACGTGAACGGGTTGTTCAGGAGGTAGACGTCGTCCATCAGCGCCGCCTTCTTCACCCACTCGCGTGCGATCTCGTACCACCAGCCCAGGCGGTCGATGACGAGCTCGTACCGCGGCCTCGCCCGCAGGTCGAACGGCTCGTTCGTAATCCGCTCTGTGCGGAACGTATGCGTCTGGCCGCCGTGCTCGACCGGCGGCAGCTTCGCGACGAGCGCCTCGAAAACCCGAGGCCAGTCATCCTCGGTGCCGAGCAGGAGCCCGATGAGATGCTCAGGCAAGGCGGGGAAGATGATGCGCGATCTGGCGCTGCCATGCGGGCCAGTCGTGCGGGGAGTCCTCACCCCAGACGTCGAGCTGGTGTGGGATGCCCTTCTCGGTGAGCAGCGCGGCGAAGCGATGTGTCGACTCGAGCGCGCCCGTCGAGTCCTCCCAGGCGCCGCGGCCGACAACGAGGAGCAGGTGCGCGCGCGATCTGAGCCAGTCGAGGTGGTCGCCGTGCAGATGGCTGACGTAGTCCATCGGGTTGTGGAAGTAGACCGCGTCGCCGCGGTCGCCCCAGCCCAGGCGGGAGACGTCGTAGATCCCGGAGAGGGAGATCGCGAGCGGGAAGAGGTCGGCGCGGCGGAGCGTGAGGTTGGCTGCGTGGTAGGCGCCCATCGACACGCCGGTGACGGCGATCTCCTGGTAGCCGCCGCAGTCGGCGTGGATCCACGGTGCGACGTGGCCGACGAGCCAGTCCTCGAACGCGCCGTGGCGGCGGGCGCGCTCCTCGAGCGGGGCCCCCTGGTCCTGCCACGTGACCGAGTCCCAGGAGTCGACGCAGTACACCTTGACGCGGCCGGCCTCGATCAGCCACGCGACCTCGTGGATCATCCCGCGCTCTTCCCACTCATACCGGTGGCCGCGCTCGGCCGGAAAGACGAGCAGGGGCCGGCCGTACGAGCCGTAGGCCAGGATGCCGTCGCGGTCCTGGCGTCTCACTGGGCCGTCCGGATCAGCAGCTCGGTCAGGTGGGGATGGAGCGCGTCGCGCCAGGAGACCCAGTTGTGCGCGTCCGGGTGCTCGACGAGCGGCGCCTGCCAGCCCTGCCGCCGGAGCGCCGCGGCCAGCAGCCGGTTGTTCGCGAGGTTCTCCTCGGCCGTGCCGCAGGTGAGGGTGACGGGGATCGGCTCGATTCCCGCCCGACCGCCGACGACGCGCGAGACGAAGCGCGTGATCCGCGCGAAGCGCGCCGTCTCGGACTCGTGCAGGTCGAACCGGCGGCGGAAGTAGCTCCCGGACTGGAGGAACATGCCCCCGAGGGCGTCCGGCCGCGTCCAGTGCACGTGCAGCATCGCCAGGGCGCCGAGGCTCGCTCCCATTCCGGCCGGCCGGCCGACGAACGGCGGCAGCGCCGGCAGCCAGTCCTCGACGAGCGCGCGTGCGTAGCGCGCGGAGGCCGAGTACGTCTGGTTCCGGTCGAGGGGCGGCGGGAGCAGCGCGGCGCGGAACGGCAGGAGCTCGCCGAAGGCGGTGAGGTGGTCGAAGAGACGGAGGAGGGAGCAGTACTCCGCGTACTCGGGCCCGTCGTGGACGAGCAGGAGCGGGAGCGGCTGATCCGGGTCGGTGTCGACCGGCGACCACACCAGAGCGGTCACGGCCAGCCGGCCCGGCAGCTCGAGCTCGCGCACGTCGCCCGCCTCCGACTCCTCGTCCCCCAGCCATGCGGGCGGCTCGTACCCGGGGAACTCGATCACGGACTTCTCCCCGAACGGTCCGGGCGCGCGCAGCGGGTTGCTCGGGTCCGGGACGAGCTCGGTCTCTCCGTTCCGATCCTCCAGCTCGAGCAGGTACTCGACCCGGTCGGCCGGGGGCCGCGGCAGGCGGAGCTCGAAGCCGCGACGGCGCCGCTCGAACGGAACGATCCTCGGCTGCGTCAGCTCGTGGCGCAGCGCGACGCGCGCCAGCGCGCGTTGGTCGTCCGGCACGAAGAGGACGACGTCGTCTGTGGAGACGACCGGGCCCGGGGCGGTCACCGTCATACGCGGGTCGCGCGGGCGCGCTCGCGAAGCTCGTACTTCTTGACCTTGCCGGTCGAGGTCTTCGGAAGCTCGCCGAACTCGACTTCGTCGGGTGCCTTGAACCCCGGCAGCGATTCGCGCGCGAAGGCGATCAGCTCCTCCTCGGTCAGCGTTGCGCCCGGGCGAAGGGCGACGAATGCCTTCGGCCGCTCGCCCCACTTCTCATGCGGCATGGCGACGACCGCCGCCTCGAGCACGTCCGGGTGCCGGACGAGCGCGCGCTCGACCTCGATCGTGGAGATGTTCTCGCCGCCGGAGATGATGATGTCCTTTGCCCGGTCGCGCAGCTCCACATACCCGTCGGGGTGCATGACGCCCAGGTCGCCGGAGTGGAACCACCCGCCGCGGAACGCCTCGGCAGTTGCGGCCTCGTCCGCGAAGTACCCCTTCATGACGTTGTTGCCGCGCATGACGACCTCGCCCATCGTCGCGCCGTCCGCCGGAACGTCGTTCATCCCCTCGTCGACGACGCGGACGAGATCGGCCGTGACCATGTGCAGCCCCTGGCGTGCCTTCAGCCGTGCGCGCTCCTCGGTCTCGAGCTCGTCCCACTCCGGCTTCCATTCGCAGATCGTGATCGGACCGTACGTCTCCGTCAGCCCGTAGACGTGGTTGATCCGGAACCCGAGCGCCTCGGTGCGCTCGATCACGGCGGGCGGCGGCGGTGCCCCCGCGGTCGTCACCTGCACCGGCCGCGCGAGGGCGTGCGCCGCGTCGTCCGAGGCGAGCATCACGAGGACCGTGGGCGCGCCGCACAGGTGCGTGATCCCCTCTTCCTCGAGCAGCCGCCACACAACCGCCGGGTCGACCTTCGGCAGGCAGACGTGCGTGCCGCCGGCAGCCGTGACCGCCCAGGTGAAGCACCAGCCGTTGCAGTGGAACATCGGCAGCGTCCAGAGGTAGACAGACCGCGAGTCGAGCCGCGCGTGCACCACCTCCGCCAGCGCGTTCAGGTAGGCGCCGCGGTGGGTGTACATCACGCCCTTCGGCCGGCCGGTCGTGCCGCTCGTGTAGTTCACGGAGATCGTGTCGTCTTCGCTCCGGAGCCGATCCTCCGGCTCGCCGTCGCCGGCCGTCGCGAGAAAGTCGTCGTAGCTCCCGCCCTCGCCGCAGACGATCACCCGCTCGACGGGCCCGTCCTCGACCAGGTGTGCGAGCGACTCGTGCACGACGAGGAGGCGCGCGCCCGAGTGCTGGAGGATGTAGGCGATCTCGTCCGGCGCGAGGCGGGTGTTGATCGCGACGAGAACCGCGCCGGAGCGCGGGACGCCGTAGTGCGCCTCGAGAAGCTCCGTCACGTTCGGGGCGAGGAAGGCGACGCGGTCGCCGTGGTCGATCCCCGCTTGCTGGATCGCGACGGCGAGCCGGCGCACCCGCTCGCGGAGCTCCGCCCACGTCAGGCGCCGCTCGCCGTCGACGACGGCGATCCGGTCCGGGAAGGCGAGGGCGCTGCGCTCGAGGAAGGACAAGGGCGTCAGCGGCGTGAGGTGGAGCTCCTGCACCGTGGCGTAATCTACGGCTCGTGGCCGTGCCGGCAACCGAATTCCGGAACATCCGCGTCAGCGGGGACGGCGCCGCGGCGCGGATCGTGCTCGCACGCCCCGAGAAGCGGAATGCCCTCAGCCTCGAGCTGATGCGCGAGCTGATCGAGGCGCTGCGGACGGCCGCCGGAAGCGCGGCGCGCGCGGTTGTGATCGAGGGTGACGGTGTGTGCTTCTCTGCCGGGCACGACCTCGGTGAGATGGTCGGCCGCGAGGACGCGTTCTACCGCGAGCTGTTCGACGTCTGCACGGAGGTGATGGAGTCGATCCACCGCCTGCCGCAGCCTGTGATCGCGAAGGTGCACGGGATTGCGACCGCCGCGGGCTGCCAGCTCGTCGCCGCGTGCGACCTGGGCGTCGCTGCGGAGGGGACGCGCTTCGCGACGCCCGGCGTGAAGATCGGCCTCTTCTGCTCGACGCCCGCGGTCCCGATCGTGCGGGCGATCGGGCGGAAGCGAGCGCTGGAGCTGCTCCTGACGGGCGAGCCGATCGACGCCGAGACGGCGCTCGAGTGGGGCCTCGTGAACCGCGTCGTCCCCGCCGAGCAGCTCGACGACGCCGTCGCCGAGCTCGTGGCCGCGATCGCCCGCTCGAGTCCGGTCACGATCGGGATCGGCAAGCAGGCCTTCTACGAGCAGGTCGACCTGGACGAGGCCGCTGCGTACGAGGTGACGAAGGGCGTGATGGCGTCCAACTCGCTCGTCGACGATGCACAGGAGGGGATGAGCGCGTTCCTCGAGAAGCGCGCGCCGGCCTGGAAGGACGCGGGCGGTTAGCTCAGCTGGGAGAGCGCCTGCCTTACAAGCAGGAGGGCGGCGGTTCGATCCCGTCACCGCCCACTCACATAAACGGCTCTACGAAGCCGCCTCCAGCGCCTCCGTGTTCTCCAGACGAGCAACGGTGGCGCCTGGCTTGCGTCGTTGTGCCCATTGGTGCCCAATCCGCGCCTCGGATTCGCGCGTCGAGCCCCTACGCGTCTCGCGCCCGCTACGACCACTCGCCGCCGCTGCAAAAAGGAAGGGGTGGCGCTGCACACCGGCGCTCGAATGATCCCCCAGAGTCAAACGCCGGTCCTCGCCGCAAGAGGGAGTGCGCCACCCCTGTTGACAGAGCGGATCACCAGCGGCGCCGATTCGTAAACCGTCCGAGCGGCGTAGGGCCAAGGGCAAGGCTTAGACCTCTGGCCCTCGCGAGCGCTTGGTCCGACGTAGGCCGCCCACGCCGCTCGACGTAGGCGGGGGTGGACGCCGGACGCCCAGCGTCCACCCCCCGCGCGCTCAACCGGTCGATGTGACCTGCCGGGCGCCCTCCTGCAGCGTCTCGGCAAGCTCGCGGCCCCGCTCTTGCCCCTCGTCCTGCACCGTCTCGGCCGCTGTCTTGGCAGCCTCTCGTGCGACCTCCTGGCCGTGCTGCAGCGCCTCCTGCCCGAGCTGCTTGGCCTGGTCCTTCACCTGGTCCGAGAGTTCCCCGAACCGCTCGTCCTCGGCGCGCGTCGACGGCATCAGCATCCCGATGAGGAAGCCGACGGCCGCGGATCCGACGGTCAGCCCGATCGGGTTCGACTGTGCCACGCTCACCGCCCGGCGGATCTGCTGGCGGTCGGGGAGCGCATCTCCAACCGCGGAGGCGGCCGAGCTGCCGGCGTCGGCCACGGCACCGCCGGCGGTCCCGAGCGTCGCGCCGACGGAGGACGCGGCGGAGCCGACGTCCGGCATTGCACCCGTCAGCCGATCGAGGACCTGGCGTCCTCTGGCGGCGAGCGTGCCCTTCTTCTCCACGACTGCGTCCCTTGCCCGCGTGGGCACGTCGGCGCGGTATCCGATTGCCTGGGCCGTCTCGGTCATCCGTTCCCGCGTCTGCTCGATGTCCCGGCGGATCTCGTCGGATGCTTGAGCCATTCCATGTCCTCCTTCAGCGTCTCGATTGTCTGCTCCGGTACTGGGGGCCATGCCTCGTCGACGGCCGAATCGCCGGCGGTCTCGCCCTTGACGTGTCCGATCAGGCGCTGCACCCGCGAGGTCGGGGCGATCTGCGCAGCACGCCGTAGCCGGTTGAGCCCGAGGGCCGCCAACCCTCCTGCTACGGCGAGGTAGAGGATGACCACGATTGCCAACGCTGCGGCGTCCGGCATCACGGAGTCGAGCAGCCGCGCCAACAGCGCGGCGAGGACGCCGAGAGCGACGAGTGCGAATGCGGCAGCGCCGATCACCATCCCAGCGCCGATGCCTGCTCGCCTGCCGCTGTTCGCGAGCTCGCCCCTCGCCGCGTCGAGCTCCTGCGTTGCGGCAGCGGCCCTGGCCTCTGCCTCCGCTCGCAGCGCGCCAGCCTTTTCCCGCATCTCCGCCTTCGCGAGTGCCACTTCTTGGCGGACGAGGACGCCGGCCTCGTCCGCGAGCTGCTTCATCAGCTGTCCGATCGGCCGCTGCTTCAGCGGCCGATCGCCGTTCCGGACCGCCACGGACTCAGCCCGTGCCGGCGATCGCCGAGGGCGGCTGCGCCTGCTGCTGCGGCTGCACGACCCCGTATCCCACCGGATAGTCGCCCCACGGCGTGCGGCGCGAGTGGTACCCCTGCGACCGGAGGTCCTCGAACCGGCGCGCGCTCGAAGCCTTCAGAAACCGCGACGTGAGGAGCCCGACAGCGACGCCGCCGGCGATCGCGAGCCACGGATTGCGGCGTCCGAAGTGCTCGAAGTCGTTGAGCAGCCGGCGTCCGTCGGCCGCGCTCAGGTAGGCCGCGACCTCCTCGGTTCGGCTACCCACCTTCTCCAGCATCGAGGCCGGCTGATCCTTGCCCTCCGCGCGAAGGCCGTGGCTCGTGCGGTTGAGACCCTGCGTGATCGCGTGCAGGTGCTCCCCTAGCTGCCGCGCACCGGTCTCGACGCGCTGTCCGACGGCTTGTCCCGCCGCGTCGCGGGCCGCGCCGGCCTGTTGCTGCACGATCTGCTTCCCCTGCTCGACCATCGACTCGCCGGCCGCCTGGTCGGCTTGCTCCACCTGACTCATCTGGACCCCCATCCTCGGAACGTGTGTCGGACAGATCTCGCCACGTACGTTGTGCGGAAACATCGGCGGGCCTACGACGCCAGGTGACGGCCGGCCGAGGGTGACGGTCGACGCCACTACGAAAAGAAAGGTCGGGCATGCGGCTGCCGTACCGCGGACATGAGTCGCCGTTCCCCCCGGTCGTCCGACGACCACTCGATACCGTGCCGTCTGTGAGTGCTCCGCCTCTCGCTACGCCGAAGCCGCGCTTACGTGGGGTCTTCCACGAGGTCGCGATGTACGCGGCGGTGCCCGCGGGCGTCGTGCTGGGCCTGGTCGCTTCCGGCACGGTGGCGCGGGTGTCCGCGGCCGTGTTCGCAGGGACCGTCGTCGCGATGTTCGGCGCGAGCGCTCTTTACCACCGCTTCACGTGGTCGCCGGGCACACGCCTATGGCTGCGGCGGCTCGATCACGTCGGCATCTTTGGCCTGATCGCCGGCACGTACACCCCTTTCGGGTTGCTCGTCCTCGACGACCGGTGGCAGGTCGCCGTCCTCGCGATCGCCTGGGGTGGCGCTGCCGTCGCAATTGTCGCCAAGCTCGTCTGGGTCGCCGCTCCGAAGCCGCTGTCTGCCGTCGCGGCGATCGCCCTTGGCTGGGTCGGCGTCGTCATCTACCCGAAGATCATCGGCAAGGAGGGAGTGGCAGCTGCGGTACTCGTACTCGCCGGAGGCCTTTGCTACACGGTCGGCGGCATCGTGTACGCGCGACGCAGACCCCGCCTTCTTCCGCACGTGTTCGGGTACCACGAGCTGTTCCACACGCTCGTCGTGGCGGCGGTTGCGCTGCAGTACGGCGCGGTCGCACTCGTCGTCCGCCAGTAGACGGCACTGGGGACTAATTGCAGAGCGAGCGGGCAGTTAGGTCGGATGAGCAACCCCGAACAGAAGAACTACGCCGAGATCGACCGGCTCCAGGCGTTGCTCGAGGTCCTGCGGACGGATCCGGGAACCGCTCGCGAAACTGAAGCCATCCGCGAGATCGGGCTCGAGATCGCACTCGCTATCCGTGAAGTAGGCGCGATGCTCGTCAACGTCGGCTGGGAGCAGTCGTATGCAGCCCAGAAGACTCACCCGAGCGCGAACGCCTGACGCGGGTCGGATTCCGGCTCCCTCTTCGGTGACGGGCGCGCAGACCTTGCCGAGCCCGTGGGGGCGCGACTTCGCCGCTCACGGCCCCTCGCTTCGGGTAGCCCGGGTGCACGCGCGGGAGGCGAACTCGCACGCGCCTGCCTGACCGGATGCTGAGCGAGCCGTCTGCGCACGCCGGCCGGGCGTCGTCAGCGCCTGGCTAAACCCGTGAGCTCGAACGGGCCTGGCCGGCGCAACTTTGCCCAGGGCGCCGGCCAGCTGCGGGTGGTACCTCAATGATTCCGCTCCATGTGCCCCGCGAAACAGCGGAGTCGACCCGAGAAGCGCATGCGCACTGCCGTTTCCATTTCCCCGCATCGCGGGAAAGAGCTGCGCGAAGATGGCCGCGCCGGCCGTCATAGCGCGACTTCAAGAGCTCTACCGGCGTTCGAAGGCGCTACAAGACACGAGCGCGCGGCTTCGCGCAAACTCCACAGCTCTGCGCACTCAGGCCAAGGACGAGCTGGCCCGCATCGAGGCGATACGCAGGCGCGTAGGTCGCACGCAGACGCACAGCTAACGGCGGATTCCCTGGACAGGAGCCGGCCGCAACGGGGTCCGGGCCACAGCCAGCTCCTGTAGGGCAGTTGCGCACGGGTTCCACGCGCCGCATGTCCAAAACCCGACAACCACTCGCCGGCACCCTCGACCCGCGCCGAAGGCGAGAAAGGAACGCGTCCCTCCTACGTGGAAGGGTTCCGCGTTCGCGGCGGGTGTTGTGGCGACTGGCCGGCTTGGCTAGGTGCCGCTTTGGGGTGGTCTGCGCGGTGTTTCGGGCAGCTGCCGGATTCTGAGGAGGGTGGTGAGGAGATCGAGGACGGTGACGTAGCGGGCGGCTACTGCTTTGAGGGCCGTGTCGCGTGCGTCTTCGTCGTCGCTTTCGACAGCCAGTACGAGGTCGTCGAGGCTGTCGATGAAGTCCTCGATCAGGTCGTCGCGTGCGGTGGTCTCGTCCACGGCAGGGGGACGTTCCCCAGCGGTCGGTCGAGTCAAACGCCCGTTGCCAAAGGGAGGTTGCGGCCGCGGGGGGACAGTCTTGGGTCCGCTCTCCGCCGTGGAGCCAGGGGAGGCTGGCGTCCCGGCGACCGGTACGCCAGCCTGAGACCCCGATCCCCACGGGTTGCTTTGCCCGTGTGTTGGCCGTGAAACGAGGGCCGCTTGAACGCCGCGGGTCCGTCCCTCGAGCGCGGCTGGGCTTTACGCAAGCGGCTGCCGTCTCAGAAGCACTGAGGCCCTCGGATGAGGGCCTCTTTTCGTGCCGCGTCAGAGGTGGGGCCGTAGGTTCGCACCTGCGGCCCCCCAGTGTCGATCTCGCGCGCCGGGCTTGGCTCAGCTGGCGAGCAACCCGCAGCTCGGCCGGATCACGATCACGTAGATCGTCCCGAAGAACTCGCAGACGGGCTCGGCCTCGCACTCCCCGGTCACTTCCTCGAACAGCTCCTGGCAGGACTGCTCGCCCTGCTCGCCCTGGTCGCCTTGGTCCTGCTGGGCCTCCTGCTCGGGCTGCTGTCTCGGGTCCGGCGTCCACACGGGCTCGGGCTTCCACGTCCCCGAGTACACGGCGATGACGTCGAGCTCGCCGCTGGCCGGGATGATGAACGTGCACTCCCGCGAGACCTGCGTCGTCGGCGCCTCGCACGTCACGCCCTCCCAGTGGTCGAACGTGTAGCCGGTGCCCGACGGCGTCTCTCGGAGCGTGACCTTCGTCCCCGCCGGAACGTTGCGGTGGCACGCGCTCGGGCAGTTGATCATCCCGGCCGGAAGGTCGATCGCCTCGACCGAGCCGGCCCAGTGCTCGTAGACGTGGACGTGCAGGCTCGGCCGGCTCGGATCGACGTACGCGCCGTCCTCGTCCTGACCGTCACTCGGAATCCACGGAATCGTCCCCTGCGGAGCTGAAGCCGCCGCCGTCGCGGTCTTCGCCGCGAAGCCTCCTGCGGCCAGAACACCTGCGACGCCCGCAGCACAGAGCAGCGCAAGCGCAAACAGCCTGAATCTCCCCATGTCGCCTCCCCCTGCGACTCGATTGCTTCCCCCGGCTCACCATAGGTCGAGTGGGGGCGGATGTCGATATCTGCGCGAAATTGCCGAAAAACGAAGGTATTGGCCGGTCCGGGCGTTCGGCTGGTTGGTTCTCGTGTACGCGCGCCGTAGCGTCTGGCCTGTAAACGCGTAAAGGGGAGAGGCGTGTTCAGACATCGGCTGGCGCCGCGCATGCGGCTGCGTTTCGCATTTGTCGTTGTGGTCGCGATCGCGATCTGGGCGGTGGCGGCTGCGCCGACCCCCGCGGCCGTGCACACCTTCGGCACGGTGACTCCGGGCGGCTCGTACGGTTGCCCGGCCCAGAACCGGAAGTACGGGAACAAGTACACGCTCACCGAGACGGGTTCGGTGACGAAGATCACTGCGTACATGAAGGGCAACGGCGGCACGCCCGGCACGCAGATCTTCCGGACGATGATCTATGCGGCCGACGGTGCGGGTGGTGCTCCGGGGACGCTTTTGGCGACCTCGGCGACCGCGACGGTCGATTCCGCGGCTGCGCCGGGCGAGGTCGATTTCCCGATCAGTCCGGCGGTGTCGCTGCCGGCCGGTGACTACTGGATCGCGCAGCAGTCCGGTGGGACGAGCGCGAAGGCGTGTCTCGCCGGCGACGCGGTCGGGACGAACGACTTCAACACGGACACGTTCTCGGATGGTCCGAGCGCAACCTGGGGCGCGGTGAACCAGGACAGCAACACCTGGACTCTCTACGCCACCTACGACACCGCGGCACCCACCGACACGACGGCGCCGACGATCACCGGCTCGCGGACGCCGAACGCGAACGCGAACGGCTGGAACAACTCCGACGTCACGGTCAGCTTCGACTGCCAGGACGAGGCGGGAGGCTCGGGCGTCGCGTCCGTGTCCGGTCCGACCACGGTCAGCACGGAGGGGGCGGACCAGTCCGTCACCGGGACGTGCACCGACAATGCCGGCAACTCCGCCGAAGCGACCGTGAGCGGGATCAGCATCGACAAGACGAACCCGTCGGCGTCGGCGACGCCGAGCCCGGGGGCGAACGGCAACGGCTGGAACAACACCGACGTGACGGTCACGTTCGGCTGCACCGATTCCGGCGGGTCGGGCGTCGACACGGTCACGAGTCTCGCGACGCTCAGCGCCGAAGGCGCCAACCAGTCCGCGACCGGCACCTGCAGCGACAAGGCCGGCAACTCCGACTCGGCAACCGCCAGCGGGATCAACATCGACAAGACGAACCCGCAGATCTCTGCCGGCACTCCCTCGCCCGCGGCAAACGGGAACGGCTGGAACAACACGGACGTGTCGGTCACCTTCGACTGCTCCGATCCGGGCGGCTCGGGCGTCGAGGCGGCCACGGACGTTCAGACGGTGAGCACGGAGGGCGCCGGCCAGTCGGCGACCGGGACGTGCACCGATCTCGCCGGCAACACGGCCTCCGCGACGAAGAACGGGATCAACATCGACAAGACGAAGCCGTCGGTGTCCGCCTCGCCCAGCCCGGCGCCCAACGCGAACGGCTGGAACAACACGGACGTGACGGTCACCTACGACTGCACCGACGGCGGCTCCGGCGTCGACTCGGCCCCGGCAGCGGACACGCTCAGCGCCGAAGGCGCCAACCAGTCCGCGACCGGCACCTGCACCGACAAGGCCGGCAACTCCGCCTCCGCGACCGCGAGCGGGATCAACATCGACAAGACGAAGCCGTCGATCACGCCCGGCTCTCCGTCGCCCGCTCCGAACGGGAACGGGTGGAACAACACCAACGTGAGCGTGACGTTCGGGTGCTCCGACGTCGGGGGCTCCGGCGTGGTCTCGGCATCCGACGTCCAGACGGTCAGCTCGGAGGGCTCGAACCTCTCGGCGACCGGCACGTGCACCGACAAGGCCGGGAACTCGAACTCCGCGAGTGTCGGCGGGATCAACATCGACAAGACGAACCCGTCGATCACGGCGGGCTCGCCGTCGCCGGGGCCGAACGGGAACGGCTGGAACAACACGAACGTCTCCGTCACCTTCGGATGCTCCGACGTCGGCGGCTCCGGTGTCGTGTCGGCGACCGATGTGAAGACCGTCTCGTCCGAGGGGACGAACCAGTCCGCGACCGGCACCTGCACCGACAAGGCGGGGAACTCGAACTCCGCGAGCGTCGGCGGGATCAACATC
>DATENZ010000119.1:0-8006 GCA_035274625.1 Gaiellaceae bacterium | reverse complement strand
CGACTACCTGCGCCTGCTCTACGCGCGGATCGGCCGCCCCCACTGCCCTGTCTGCGGCCGCCCGATCGCCGGCCAGTCGCTCGACGCGATCGTCGACCAGGTGCTGCGGCTCGCCGAAGCGACGAGGTTCACGGTCAACGCGCCGGTCGTGCGCGACCGGAAGGGCGAGTACCGGGAGCTGCTCGAGCACCTGCGCGCCGAGGGGTTCACCCGCGTGAAGGTCGACGGCGAACAGCGGCTCCTCGACGAGGAGATCGTCCTCGACAAGAAGTTCAAGCACACGATCGAGGTGGTCGTCGACCGGCTGGTGATGAAGCCCGATCTGCGGACGCGCCTCTGGCAGTCGATCGAGACGGCGGTCGCCCTCGCCGAGGGGCTGGTCACGATCGACGAGGTCGACGGTGACGAGACCACGTACTCGGAGCGCTTCGCGTGCCCCGAGCACGGCGTCTCGCTCGCGGAGCTCCAGCCGCGCATCTTCTCGTTCAACTCGCCGCACGGCGCCTGCCCGCGCTGCACCGGCCTCGGCGCCCAGCAGGAGATCGACCCCGACCTCCTCGTCCCGGACCCGGGCCTGTCGATCGCGGAAGGCGCGCTCGTCCCCTGGTCGGTCGGCAACTCGAGCTTCTACGAGTCGGTGATCCAGGCGATCGCCGACCGCTGGGAGATCGATCTCGACAAGCCGTGGCAGGAGCTCTCGCAGAAGCAGCAGGACCTGTTCCTGTACGGCACGAAGGGCGAGCGGATCTACGTCCAGTACCGGAACCGGATGGGCCGGCGCCGGTCGTACATGCTCGCGTTCGAGGGGATCGTCCCCAGCCTCCAGCGCCGCTACCGCGAGACCGACTCGGGGCAGCAGCGCGAGCGGATCGAGGAGTACATGAGCTTCCGGCCGTGCCCGGCCTGCCACGGCGCGCGGCTGAAGCCGGAGGTGCTGGCCGTGACGGTCGGCGGGCTGAACATCCACGAGTTCACGAGGATGTCCGTCACGCGGGCGCTGCAGTTCCTGGACGCCCTGGAGCTGACGGAGGTGGAGCGGCTGATCGGAGCGCGGATCGTCAAGGAGATCCGCGAGCGGCTGACGTTCCTGGACGACGTCGGGGTCGGGTACCTGAACCTCGACCGCGCGTCGGCGACGCTGTCGGGCGGCGAGGCGCAGCGGCTGCGGCTCGCGACGCAGATCGGCTCCCAGCTCGTCGGCGTCCTGTACATCCTCGACGAGCCGTCGATCGGGCTCCACCAGCGCGACAACGGGCGGCTGATCGCCACGCTCGACCGGCTCCGCGACCTCGGCAACACGGTCGTCGTCGTCGAGCACGACGAGCAGATGATGCGGTCGGCCGACTGGCTCGTCGACATGGGGCCGGGGGCGGGCGAGCACGGCGGCCACGTCGTTGCGGAGGGTCCCGCTGCGAAGGTGGCGCGGAACGCGAGCTCGACCACGGGGCAGTTCCTGTCGGGCGCGCGCGAGATCGCGGTGCCGGAACGGCGGACCGACGACGCTGGGTCGTTCTGGGTACGCGGCGCCTCCCAGCACAACCTGAAGGACATCGACGTCGAGTTCCCGGTCGCGAAGCTCGTCTGCGTCACCGGCGTCTCCGGCTCGGGGAAATCGACGCTCGTCAACGAGATCGTCTACAAGTCGCTCGCCAACCGCCTGCACAAGCTGCGGACGAAGCCCGGCGAGCACCTCGGCTGCGAGGGGATCGAGTGCTTCGACAAGGTGATCGACATCGACCAGTCGCCGATCGGCCGGACGCCGCGGTCGAACCCTGCGACCTACACCGATCTCTTCACGCCGATCCGCGAGCTGTACTCGCTGACCCCGGAGGCGAAGGTGCGCGGCTACAAGCCTGGGCGGTTCTCGTTCAACGTCCGCGGCGGCCGCTGCGAGACGTGCAAGGGCGACGGCCAGATCAAGATCGAGATGCACTTCCTGCCTGACGTGTACGTCCCGTGCGAGACGTGCAAGGGCGCGCGCTACAACCGTGAGACGCTCGAGGTGCGGTTCAAGGGCAAGAACATCTCGGAGGTGCTCGACATGTCAGTCGAGGAGGCGCTCCAGTTCTTCGCCAAGATCCCGAAGATCCGGCGGAAGCTGCAGACGCTGCACGACGTGGGGCTCGACTACATCAAGCTCGGCCAGCCGGCGACGACGCTGTCCGGCGGCGAGGCGCAGCGCGTGAAGCTCGCGAAGGAGCTGTCGAAGGTCGCGACCGGCCGGACGCTCTACATCCTCGACGAGCCGACGACCGGGCTCCACTTCGCCGACATCGAGAAGCTCCTGGAGGTGCTCCAGCGGCTGGTGGACGCGGGCAACACGGTGCTCGTGATCGAGCACAACCTCGACGTGATCAAGCAGGCGGACTGGATCGTCGACCTCGGGCCGGAGGGCGGCGAGGCCGGCGGCGAGGTGATCGCGACCGGTACGCCGGAGCAGATCGCCGAGGTCGAGGACTCGTACACCGGGCAGTTCCTGCGCGAGCTGCTGCCGGCCGTCGCGGCGGCTGCCTGAGCCGCGGCGCGTACGCTGCGGACGTGACCCTCGCCGAGCTGCTCGACCTGCTCGCCCGCGACCGCACGGTCGACATCACCACCACCGGGCGCCGCAGCGGGCGTCCACACCGGATCGAGATCTGGACGTGGATCGCCGACGGAACGGTCTACCTCACCGGCTCGCCGGGACGGCGCGACTGGTACGCCAACCTGAAGGCGAACCCGGAGCTCGTGCTCCACGTGAAGCGGGAGACACACGTCGACCTCCAGGCACGGGCGCGTCCGATCGAAGACATGGAGGAGCGTCGCGCGGTCCTTCCGGACCTCCTGCGCGGTCGGTACGACCTCGAGACGTGGGTCGCGCGGGCTCCGCTCGCCCAGCTCGAGTTCACTACGCTCGAATCATGAGCGTTGGCTTGACGGAGCTCGCAATGAGCGGAGGCGTCGGCCGTGCCGGCGCCGGAGCGGGGCGCTGAGCACGGAGGCTCACCCGACGACCTCGCTCGACCGCGACTGGTGGCTGCGGCTCGCGCTCGTCTTCCAGGCACCGGCCTCGGTCTTCGCGTGGCTGCGCGACGACTCGAGCGAGGCAGCCGGGGCGCGCCAGGAGCCCGCGCTTCTCGTCGGCTTCCTCGGCGGGCTCGCCGGCGTCCTGTCGACGAACGCGATCGGGCGGGCGCTCGACGACTTCGGGCTCGACGGGGTGGATCTCGCCGTGGGCGTCTTCTTCGCCGCCCTGATCTACGGGATCGCCGGCTACTTCGCGATCGGCGCCCTCGTCTACCTCGGCGAACAGCTCGCCGACGGGCTGGGCAGCTACCGCCGCGCGCGGCACATCCTCGCCTTCGCCTGCGCGCCGCTCGCACTGTCGCTCGCGGTCTGGCCGGTGCGCCTCGCGCTCTACGGGGAGGACAACTTCCGCTCCGGGGGCAGCGATTCCGGGACCGGCGGGAGCATCTTCGAGGGGATCGAGGTCGCGGTGATCGTCTGGTGCGCTGCCCTGCTCGTGCTCGGCATCCGGACCGCGAACGGCTGGAGCTGGCGGCGGACTCTGGTCGCCGCCGCCGTACCCGCCCTCGTCCCGGTGCTAGCGCTCGCGCGGGCGTACGGGGCGATCTAGGCCTTCGAACTCCGCCAGTTCGTCCGCAGGCATCTCGTACGTGTGCTCCGGCCCCGGAAAGGCGCCGTCGCGCACCTCCGCCGCGTACGCCTCCAGCGCATCCCGGATCTCGCGCGACAGGTTCGCGTAGCGCTTGACGAACCGCGGCAGGTGCCCCTCCGTCAGCCCGAGCAGGTCGTGGTAGACGAGCACCTGGCCGTCGCAGTCCGGGCCGGCGCCGATCCCGAGCGTCGGGACGGAGAGCTCCGCCGTGATCCGCGCGGCGACCGGCGCCGGAATCGCCTCGAGGACGACCGCCATGCAGCCCGCAGCCTCGAGCTCCCGAGCGTCGGCGACCAGCCGGTGGGCCTGCGCTGCGCTCTTGCCCTGAGTCTTGAATCCGCCGAGGATCGTCGCCGACTGGGGCGTCAACCCGATGTGCCCCATCACCGCGATCCCGGCCTCGACGATCGCCCGCACCCGCGACACCATCGGGCCCGCACCCTCGAGCTTGACGACGTCGGCGCCGCCCTCCTTGACGAACCGGATCGCGTTCCGGACGGCGTCCTCGTCGGAGACCTGGTACGAGCCGAACGGCATGTCGCCGACGACGATCGGCCGCCGGGCCTGCCGCGACACGGTCCGAGTCAGGAAGAGCATCTCGTCGACGGTCACCGGCACGGTCGTCCCCTCGTGACCCAGCATCACCATCGCCGCGGTGTCGCCCACAAGGACAACATCGATACCGGCGTCCTCGGCAAAGCGCGCTCCGGGCGCGTCGTAGGCCGTGACCATGACGATCTTGTCGCCGCGCTTCTTCATCGCGGCGAGCTCGGGCAGCGGCAGCTTTCCGGGTGGGGGCGTGCTCACGAGGGGCCTCCTTCGTCGAGGGGGACGTTGTCGATCAGGCGGGTGGAGCCGACGCGCACCGCAGCGGCGAGCACGGGGGGGTCGAACGGCGCGACCTCCACGTACTCGACGTCGAGGTCGCGCAACAGCTCGCGCGCCCGCGCGGGGTCCTTCGTCGCCAGCGCGCGCGGCAGCGCGAGCGCGCGCTCGCGCTCCTCGTGTGAGAGCAGTGCGTTGCGCGACGAGAGCGCGAGCCCATCGGCGTCGCGCACGGTCGGGACGACGCGGAGCTCGAGGTCGAGGTCGAGATCCCGCACCATCCGGCGCACGACCTCGACCTGCTGCGCGTCCTTCTGCCCGAAGTACGCGCGCCGCGGGCGGACGATGTTGAAAAGCTTGAGGCAGACGGTCGCGACGGCGCGGAAGTGTCCCGGCCGGTGCTCGCCCTCCAGCGCGCGTGAGGCGTGCTCGACGTCGACCCACGTCTCGAACCCCGGCGGGTACAGCTCCTCGGCGGGGGGCGCAAAGAGCACGTCGACACCCGCCTCCTCCGCGACCGCGGCGTCGCGCGTCTCGTCGCGCGGGTAGCGGGCGAGGTCGGCGGCCTCGGCGAATTGGGTCGGGTTCACGAACAGGCTCGCGACCACGATCTCGTTCTCCGCCCGCGCCGTCCGAAACAAGGCGAGGTGCCCGTCGTGGTAGGCGCCCATCGTCGGCACGAGGCCGATCGCGTCGCGCCCGCGCAGCGCTGCACGCGTCTCCGCGATCGTGCGGGTGACGATCACGGCGTCGTCGCCTCCGCGAGCACGCGGTACATCGGCTCGAGCTCGGGATGCTCCTGGCGCAGCGCGGCGAGGTGCGCCTCGACGACGGCCCAGTCGCCGCGCGCGATCGGGCCGGTGAGCTGGAAGCCGTTCTCGATCGTCCGCCGCATCAGCGGGACGAGGGCCTCGGGCGGCGCTCCGGCGTCGACGAAGAGCCGCGCGGCTGCGCGGTAGAGCGTGACGAGATAGTTCGACGCGATCGCAGCGCCGGCGTGGTAGAGCGTCCGCACGCCGTCGTCGAGGTCGAACGCCCGCAGACCCAGCGTCGCCGCGAGCTCACGCGCCAGCGACCGCGCGTCCTCGGTCTCCGCCGTCACGGCCGCCCACGCGCCGTCGAGCTGTTCCGGCCCGCGGTCGAGCGTGAACGTCTGCAGCGGGTGGAGCGAGAAGCGCCGAGCGTGCGGGGCGAGCGCCGCGAGCGGCGTCGCCCCGCTGACATGCGCGACCCACGGCCCGGGCGCGATCGACTCCGCCACCTCCGCGATCGCACGATCTGGCACGCAGAGGAGGACGAGCTCTGCGCCGTCCGCCCGCAACTCGACGCCGCGCTGCTCGAGCCGCGCTGCCACGGCCGAGCCCACGCGGCCGCGTCCGATCACGTTCATGGTGTCCATTCGCCTGCTCCAGTCCCGCACGGGGTACCGGGCACGACGAAGTCTAGACCCTGGCGCCGATCCTCTGCTCGAGCGCCGCCTTCACGGCCGGCCAGTCGTCGTCGATCACCGCGTACCACGCAGAGTCGCGCCGCTCGCCGTCGCGGACGACCATGTGCTTCCGGTGGATCCCTTCGAACTCCGCCGGCAGCGCCGCCAGCGCCGCGCGGGCGCGCTCGTTCAGCGCGTCCGTCTTGAACTCGACCCGGTGCATCCCGAGCTCCTCGAACGCGTGGCGGAGCAGGAGGTACTTCGCCTCGGTGTTCGCGCCGGTGCCCCAGGTCGACGGGGTGTTCCAGGTGTTGCCGATCTCGATCCGGCGGTGCTCGGGGACGGCGTTCAGGTAGCTCGTCGACCCGACGACGGCGCCGGCCCGGATCACCGCGAAGTGGTACATGTCGGTCGCCGCCAGCGCCCGCCGCATCCACTCCTCGACGTCGGTCGTGACCATCCAGCGCCAGATCCGCTCGTCCGCGGCGGCGGTGCGAAGGCCGTCGGCGTGCCGGTCCTCGAGCGGCTCGAGCGTCACGATCCGGCCCTCGAGGCGCGGGCGCAAGTCCATGCGGTATGTCTACACTGCGCGCGATGCCGATCTACGAGTACGTGTGCATGAAGTGCGAGTCGCATTTCGAGGAGCTCGTCCGGAACGGCGAGGTGCCCCCGTGCCCGGACTGCGGCGCCACGAAGGTCGCGAAGCAGTTCTCGGTCTTCGCGACGCACGGCGCGCAGGGACAGCCGAGCTTCGGCCAGACGGCCGCGGGTGGCGGCTGCTGCGGCGGCTCGTGCGGCTGCGGCCACTAGCCGTCCTGCCGCTCCCCTAGACTGCCGCGTCGATGCTCGACGCGCTCAGGACCGAAGCTTCGGTCTGCACCCGCTGCCGGCTCCACCAGGGACGAACGCAGGTCGTCTTCGGCAACGGCCACCCGAACGCCGACCTGATGTTCGTGGGCGAGGCGCCCGGCTTCCACGAGGACCAGCAGGGCGTGCCGTTCGTCGGCCAGGCGGGCAAGCTGCTCGACCGGCTGCTGGCGGGCATCGGCCTGACCCGTGCCGACGTCTACGTCGCAAACACGCTGAAGTGCCGACCCCCCGGCAACCGCGACCCGATGCCTGACGAGAAGCACGCGTGCGAGCCGTGGCTCTTCAAGCAGATCGAGCTGATCCGGCCGAAGGTGATCGCGACGCTCGGAAACCACGCGACGAAGCAGCTGACGGGGAAGGAGACCGGCATCACGCGGGTCCACGGGCAGCCGCAGGACGCGACCTACGGCTCGATGCAGGTGACGATCTTCCCCCTCTACCACCCGGCCGCCGCGCTCTACACGCCGGCGATGCTGAAGGTCCTCGAGGAGGATTTCACCCGGATCCCGGCGCTGCTCGAGCGCGAGCTCTCGCCGCCCGTCCCGGTCCTGACGCTGGCGGCAGAGCCCGAGCTGGAGCCGGCCGCCGTGCAGCTCGGCCTGTTCTGACCCGCGAGGTCACAACCTCCTCCCCCGCAGAGACCCAGGCGCTGGCCGCTCGCGTCGCGGATCGCTTGGAGCCCGGCGACGTCGTCACGGTCGCCGGCGAGCTCGGCGCCGGCAAGACGACGTTCGTCCGCGGCGCGTGTCACGCGCTCGGCGTCGCGCAGCCCGTGACGAGCCCGACGTACACGATCGGCCACCGTTACGAGGGCCGCGTGCCGGTCTCGCACCTCGACCTCTACCGCCTCGAGGCGATGTCCGACGCGGACTGGGGTGCGCTCGAGCCGTACTTCGAAGGAGCGATCTGCTTCGTCGAGTGGCCGGAGGCCGCTGTCGCGGCGTTGCCCGCGCCGCGGCTGCGGGTACGGTTAAGCCACGTGGACGAGGGGCGGCGGCTGATCGTGGTCGAGAGCGATGCTGACCTTGGCATTTGACACAGCGACAGACGTGGCGACGTGCGCGCTCGTCCGCGACGGCGACGTGCTCGGCGAGCGGACCTCCCGCGCCGTCAGCGTGCTTGCCGAGGCCGACGCGTTGCTGCGCGCGGCGTCGCTGCGGCCGCGCGACCTCGACCTGATCGCCGTCGGCGTCGGTCCCGGCAGCTTCACCGGCGTCCGGATCG
>DATENZ010000118.1:0-34795 GCA_035274625.1 Gaiellaceae bacterium | reverse complement strand
TGCCGACGCCCAAGCCGCCCGAGGCCGGGTCAGCCGCCACCCCAGCGGAGAAGGCGGCGAAGAAGGTGGCCGCGGACGCCACTCCCCGCCCGCCGCGGGTCTCGGTGCCGCCCGTGCCGTCGCGGCCGCCGGCCGTGCCCCCGGTCACGGATACCGTCGACCGGACGGTCAAGACAGCCACGGATACCGTCGACCAAGTGGTGACGACGGCCACGGATACCGTCGACCAGGTCGTCACGAAGGCCCAGGACACCGTCGACACGGTGTCCGGCGCTGTTCCGCCGGTGCCGCCTGTGCCCGTCCCCGACGTTCCGGACGTTCAGGTGCCGCCGGTCACGGTCCCGGACGTCGATCCGCCCGCGGTCCCGGACCCGCCCGCCGTCCCGGACCCGCCTGCCGTGCCGGACCCGCCCGATGTGAACCTGGGCAAGGATCCGGTGCCGTCGCTCGACCCGCCGAACACGCCTGAGCTGCCCGACCCGAAGCCGCCGAAGCTGCCGGACGCGAAGCCGCCGAAGCTCCCGGACGCGAAGCCGCCGAAGCTCCCGGGCCCGGACCTGCCGCTCGGCCGCTAGGACGCTTCGCCGATCCGGTAAACGGTTGCGCCGCGGGGCGCCTGCAACGCCCCTTCCATCCGGCGCAGGCGCTCGTCGACCGCGCGCCAGCTCGACTCGATCAGGTCGACGAGCAGGCCGAGGTCGTCGACGCGGGAGCTGCGTTCGGCGAGTAGCTCGGTCTCGATCCGCTCCAGGCGGCGGATCGTCTGGTTGACGAGCCCGCGGACCTCGGCGAGCTGCCGCGAAACGGGGCGCGCCTCCTGCCGGATGCCCTCGCGAACGGCCTCGCCGACCCGCTCCGGCAGGGTCGACTCGAGCTCGGCGGCGGTGGCGGCAAGCGCCTCCACCTGGGCGCGGGCGCGCTCGAGGGCGGCTTCGACGTCGGCGGGCTGGGCCTTGCCGGCAGCGGCTTCGGCGAGCCGCTCCCGAACCCGATCCAGAGCGCCTTCGTCCACGGACGCGACGATAGCGTGTCTGCCGGATGAAGTCGCGCGAGCTCGAGTACGACCTGCCGTCCGAGCTGATCGCGCAGCGGCCGCTCGCGCGGCGGGACGAATCGCGGCTGCTCGTCTACGACCGCGGCAGCGGGTCGGTCCGGCACCGGTCGGTCGCCGACCTGCCAGAGGAGGCCGGCGGCGCGCTCGTCGTCGTCAACGACTCGAGGGTCGTGCCGGCGCGAATCCCGATCGAGGAGCCGAGGGGCGAGGTGCTCCTCCTGGAGCCGGTTGGGGAGGACGTCTGGGAAGCGCTCGCTCGGCCGACGAGACGACTCCGGCCGGGGAGGCGCTACGGACCAGTCGAGCTGCTCGAGCACCTCGGGGAGGGGCGGTGGCGAGTGCGGCTCGACGGCGAGCCGGCCGGCGATGCGCCGCTCCCGCCGTACATCACGGAGCCGCTCGCGGATCCGGAGCGCTACCAGACCGTGTACGCGCGGTCCCTCGGGTCGGCTGCCGCTCCGACCGCGGGGCTGCACTTCACCCCCGAGCTCCTCGCCAGGCTCGAGGCCGAGCGCGTGACCCTGCACGTCGGGCTAGACACGTTCCGGCCCGTCGCCGCCGACGAGCTGGACGACCACCGGCTGCACGGCGAGCGCTACGAGGTGACCGCTGCCGCGTCGGAGCGGATCAAGAGAGCGCCGCGCGTGCTCGCCGTCGGGACGACGAGCGTGCGGGTCCTGGAGACCCTCGCCCGCGGCGGCCCGCTGTCGGGGCGCACCGAGCTCTTCATCGCGCCCGGCTTCGAGTTCCTGCGCGTCGATGCGCTCCTGACGAACTTCCACCTGCCGCGGTCGACGCTCCTCGCCCTCGTGATGGCGTTCGCGGGTGTGGAGGAGACGCGCCGCCTCTACCGGATCGCGATCGAAGAGCGCTACCGTTTCTACTCCTTCGGCGACGCCATGCTCATCCGATGAGGACAACGTCCTAATGTGAGCCGGATGGGAATGATCCAGATCCGGAACGTGCCACCTGAACTTCACCGACGCTTGAAGGTCCGGGCCGCAGAGCAAGGGATGACACTCTCGCCGTGGCCCTCGCAGAAGCGCTCGACGTCCCGCTCGTGACGACCGATCGCCGGCTCGCACGACCCCGGGGGCCACGGATTACCGTCCTCGCTCCGTGAGCTTCGAGATCACCGCGACAGACGGCGCTGCTCGCGCCGGCATGCTCCGCACGGCCCACGGAGAGGTACCGACCCCTGCGTTCATGCCGGTCGGGACGAAGGCGACCGTCAAGAGCCTGCACCCGGACGAGGTGCGGAACGTCGGCGCCTCGATCCTGCTTGGGAACACCTATCACCTGCACTTCCGTCCCGGTGCCGCACTGATCCGGGCGCTGGGCGGCCTGCATGCGTTCATGGGCTGGGACGGTCCGATCCTGACCGACTCAGGCGGATTCCAGGTCTTTTCGCTGCGGGACACGATCGCGGCGGTCGACGACGAGGGAGTCACGTTCCGGTCGGTCTACGACGGCTCGCCGGCCCGCTTCACGCCGGAGCTCGTCGCCGGCATCCAGGCGCAGCTCGGCTCGGACATCGCCATGTGCCTCGACGTCTGTCCCCCGGCCAGTGTCGAGCGCGTGGAGCTCGCAGAGGCGGTTCGCCTGACCACCGTGTGGGCGACTCGCCAGCGGGAGGCGCCGCGTGCCGACGGCCAGCTCGTGTTCGGGATCGCGCAGGGCGGCGCCGACCACGAGCTCCGCAGACGCTCGATCGAGGAGGTGACGGCCCTCGACTTCGACGGCTACGCACTCGGGGGCCTGTCCGTCGGCGAGCCGCGCCCGCTGATGGTCGAGACCGTCGGTTGGGCCGCGCCGCTCCTGCCGGCGGACAAGCCGCGCTACTTCATGGGCATCGGCGATCCCGCCGGGATCCTCGACGTGATCGCGCGCGGCGTCGACATGTTCGACTGCGTGCTGCCAACGCGCTTGGGAAGGACGGGAACGGCGCTGACGTCGCACGGGCGGCTCAACCTCAGAAACGCCCGCTTCGGCCGCGACTCGCGCCCACTCGACGAGCGCTGCGCCTGCGACGCGTGCAGCCGCTTCTCGCGCGCGTACATCCG
This sequence comes from Gaiellaceae bacterium, assembly GCA_035274625.1. GTDB lineage: Bacteria > Actinomycetota > Thermoleophilia > Gaiellales > Gaiellaceae > DATBLE01. Next base: position 31,678 of record DATENZ010000118.1, on the reverse strand, counting down.
GCATCTCGTCAACCAGCAGGAGCTGCTCGGGCTGCGGCTCCTCAGCCTGCACAACCTGCGCTTCCTCCTCGACCTGACCGCAGGCGCCCGCGCCGCGATCGCGGCAGGAAGGCTGGCACACTTCGCTGCCGAAATGGTGTCGTCGATGACGATCGAGGCGCACACGTGAGCGTAGGCTCGACGGAGCTCATCAATGAGCGGAGGGGGCGGCTTCGCCGGCGTCCGGAGCGGGTGCGATGAGCGTAGGCTCGACGGAGCTCATCAATGAGCGGAGGGGGCGGCCTTGCCGGCGTCCGGAGCGGGTGCGATGAGCGGAGGCGGCTTCGCGATCCTCGTGCTGCTTCTCCTCTTCGTCGGCTGGCTGTTCCTCGTGCGGCCGCAGCGGCGGCGCCACCAGATCCAGCAATCGATGATCGACAACCTGCGGATCGGTGACGAGGTGCTGACCGCCGGCGGCTTCTTCGCAACGGTCCGCGCGATCGACGAGGACGAGGTCACGGTCGAGCTCGGCCCGGGGACCGAGGCGCGGCTCTCGAAGCGGGCAATTGCAGCCGTTTTGCCGCCTGAGGACGAGGAAAACCCAGCCGCTCCGGACCCGGTTGAGGAGACTCGGCGCTAAGCTGATTTTCCGTCGTGCGTAGCCGCCGATCCCATCTGACCCTGTTCGGGTTCATCCTCGCTGCGCTGATCGGCGTGGGGCTGATCGCGATCCCGGGGTCGCCGGCGCACAAGAAGACACGGCTCGGCCTCGACCTCCAGGGCGGCCTCGAGGTCGTCCTCCAGGCGGTGCCGCCGAGGGGCCACAAGCTGACGCAGGAGGACCTCGACCGTTCCGTCTCGATCATGCGCAACCGCGTCGACAAGCTCGGCGTCAGCGAGCCGGAGATCCGCAAGCAGGGCTCCGACCAGATCGTGATCGAGCTCCCGGGCGTGAAGAATCCGAAGCAGGCGTTCGACCTGATCGGGAAGACCGCGCAGCTGGAGCTGTTCGACCTCGAGGCCGACCTCGTCCGCCCGTCGATCAGCGCCCAGGGCTTCCCCGTCGCGGCCACGAGTCTGTTCGATCTGCTCGGCGGGCAGCAGTCGAAGACGAAGCAGGGCTCGCCGACCGCGTTCTACGTCTTCCTGAACAAGCGGCTCGCGGGCGGCCCGTTCCAGACCCGCGCCGACGCCACGAATCAGCGCGACAAGCTGGTCGCCGCCGCCAAGAAGCCCAAGCCGGCCGCGACCGCGCCGAAGACGAAGGCCGCCAAGGCTGCCGCCGCTGCGGCCAAGAACCCCAAGAGCTACAAGATCTTCGGCGTCCCGCAGGAGACGGTGGTGATCACGTGCGGCGAGAGCGCCGTCGTCTGCCCGTCCGTGAACGAGTCGCCGCCGACCCGCACCTACTACTACCTGATGAAGTACCAGCCGGAGAGCAAGACGAAGCCGATCCCGGAGATGACGGGCGGCGACCTCAAGCTCTCCGGCACACGGCAGGACTTCGACCCGCAGACCTCGCAGCCGGAGGTCCTGCTCGCGTTCACCGGACACGGGCGCAAGCAGTTCCGCGAGATCACGAAGGACGAGGCCGTTCGCGGGAAGCTCTCGTACGAGCGCTTCGGCCGCTCGCAGGGTGCCGATCCCGACAACTTCAACCAGCACTTCGCGATCGTCCTCGACCGGGACATCAAGTCGTTCCCGTCCATCGACTTCAACGACTTCCCGAGCGGGATCGACCCCGTCAACGGCGCGCGGATCACCGGGCTGAAGGGCGTCCAGGAGGCGAAGGACCTCGCGCTCGTACTCCAGACGGGTGCGCTGCCGGTGAACTTCAACCAGCTCGAGCAGACCCAGGTCTCGGCCACGCTCGGAAAGGACTCGCTGAACCAGGCGAAGACCGCGGCGCTGATCGGTCTCCTGATCGTCGCGCTGTTCCTGCTGCTCTTCTACCGGTTCCTCGGCCTGATCGCGGTGATCGGGCTCGCGATCTACGCCGCGTTCCTGTATGGCGCGATCCTGCTCCTGAACGTGACGCTGACCCTGCCGGGCTTCGCCGGGATGATCCTGACGATCGGCGTCGCCGCGGATGCGAACATCGTCATCTTCGAACGCATCAAGGAAGAGGTGCGCGCCGGGAAGTCGGTGCGGGCCGCGATCGGCGCCGGGTACGCGAAGGGCTTCCACACGATCGTCGACGCGAACGTGGTCACGGCGATCACCGCGCTCGTCCTGTTCGCGGTCGCGACCGCGGGGGTGAAGGGATTCGCGCTCCTGCTGCTGATCGGAACGGTGATCTCGCTGATCACCGCCGTCGCCGCGACGCGCGCGATGCTCGGGCTCCTCGCCGGCTTCCGCTGGTTCGAGAACCCGGCGTTCATGGGCGCTGCGGGCCAGCAGAAGGGCCGCTGGCTCCAGATCGACTTCATGCGCCGCCGCTACCTGTGGTTCGCGATCTCCGGCCTCGTGCTCGTGATCAGTGCGGTCTCGCTCGGCATCCGCGGGCTGAACCTCGGGATCGACTTCCGCGGCGGCACCCAGATCACCTTCAAGACGCCGGACTACGTCCCGCTCTCGAGGGTGCGCGACCAGACCGCCGCGATCGGCCGCAGCGACTCGGTGATCCAGGGGCGCGGAACAGCGCGAGGTGACTCGTACAAGTCCTTCCAGATCAGGACGAAATCGCTCAAGCCCGCCGAGCAGGAGACGCTGCTCGCCGATCTCCAGCAGCGCGTGGGCGCTACCTCGCCCGGCGTGAAGAACGTCTCCTCGAGCTTCGGCCGGCAGATCGCGAAGCTGGCAATCCTCGCGATCATCGTCTCGCTGCTCCTGATCATCGGCTACATCGCCCTCCGCTTCGACTTCAAGTTCGCGGGGCCGGTGATCGTCGCCTTGATCCACGACATCGCGATCACCGTCGGCATCTACTCGCTGAGCGGAAGCGAGGTGTCGACGGCGACGGTTGCCGCTGTGCTGACGGTCCTCGGGTACTCGATCTACGACACGATCATCATCTTCGACCGCGTGCGCGAGAACATCCCGCTGATGCGGCGCGCGTCCTTCGCGACGATCGCGAACGTCTCGCTCTGGGAGACGATCCGCCGCTCGCTGGCGACGACGTTCATCACATTGCTGCCGGTCACGTCGCTGCTCCTGTTCGGCGGCGAGACGCTGAAGACGTTCGCCCTCGCGCTCATGGTCGGGATCGCGGCCGGCGCCTACTCCTCGATCTTCATCGCGGCTCCGCTGCTGACGATCTGGAAGGAGCGCGAGCCCGAGTACCGCCGCCGGATCGGCAGCGAGGCGATCGAGGGCGGCGTCGGGCAGCTCGTCCTCGACCAGGCGGAGGCGGCCGCTGCCGCCGAGCCCGCCCCGGAGACGCCGCTGCTCCCGGAGATCGAGGAGCCCGCACCGGCCGCGGTCGGCGGCGACGGCTCCGTGTCGAAGTCCCAGGCGAAGCGGGAACGCCGGCGCCAGCGCCGTAAGTCTCGCCCGCATGGTCGAGCCCGCTAGGGATCTCCTCGAGAAGCTCGCGCTGGCCGCGCTCGGCGCCGCCGCGCTGACCGCCGATCGCGTCGACGAGCTCGCCGGCGAGCTCGCCGAGCGGGGCGGGATCCGGCGGGAAGAGGCGCGGCAGGTGCTGGAGGAGGCGGCGACGCGCTGGCGCGGCGACGCGACCCGCCTCGGAGAACGCGCCAGCGAGAGCCTCGGCGGCGCGCTGCGGCAGCTCGGGCTCGTCACTCGCGACGAGCTCGAGGAGCTGGAGCTGCGTGTCGCGCAGCTCGAGCACCGGCTCCGGCTCGTCGAGGGGCCGCGGGCAGTCCCGGACCCGCCGCACTAAGCACCGCGCTCCCGGTCAAGATGGCCCTGTGGACGAGGGCCTGATGCTGCTGATCGGCGGCGCCGTGCTGGCGGGAAGCGTCGCCGTCTCGCTCGGCGCCTCGAGGTTCGGCGTCCCGTCGCTGGTCGCATTCCTCGGGCTGGGAATGCTGCTCGGCTCGGAAGGGTTGGGCCGGATCGACTTCGACGACGCCGATCTCGCACGCAAGGTGGGCGTCGTCGCGCTGGCGGCGATCCTGTTCGAGGGGGGTCTGGCGACCTCGTGGCGACGACTGCGCGAGGTCGCAGTTCCGGCCGCGCTCCTCGCCACCATCGGAGTCGTCGTCACGACCGTTCTCGCGGGCCTCGCCGCCTATGCGCTCTTCGATCTGACGTGGCTGGAGTCGATGCTGCTCGGCGCCGTCGTCTCCTCGACGGATGCCGCAGCCGTCTTCGCGACGCTGAGGTTCACGCATATCCGCCGCCGGCTGGCGCGGACGCTCGAAGCCGAGACGGGCGGCAACGACCCGGTCGCCATCGCCCTGACGCTCGGTCTGATCAAGTGGATCGAGCACCGCGACTACGGGCTCGGCGACCTGACCCTCCTCGTCGTTCGCCAGCTCGGCCTCGGGCTCGTCATCGGAGTCGTGCTCGGCGCCGCCGCCACGTGGGTGTTCGCGCGCCTGCCCCCCTCGGTCGGTGCCTTCGCCCCGGTCGCATCGGTTGCCGCCGCCGCGCTCTCGTTCGGCGCGGCCGACGTGATCGGCGGCAGCGGCTTCCTCGCGGTGTACCTCGTCGGCCTCGCGATCGGGAGCACGCCGTCGCGCTACCGCCGGCAGCTCGTCTCGTTCCACGAGGGGCTCGCGTTCGTGGCGCAGGTGGTGATGTTCGTCGTGCTCGGGCTGCTCGTCTTCCCGAGCCAGCTCGGGCCGGTCGCGCTGGCGAGTCTCGCGCTGGCCGCGCTCCTGATCGTCGTGATCCGCCCCGTCGCCGTCCTCGCCTCGACGGCTCTGACCGGCTTCTCGATGCGCGAGCGGGCGTTGCTCGGCTGGGCAGGTCTGCGCGGTGCGGTCCCGATCGTTCTCGGCACGATCGCCCTCTCCGAGATCTCCCGCGGCGAGACGATCTTCAACGCGGTCTTCTTCGTCGTCCTGATCTCGACGCTCATTCAGGGCCCGCCGCTCGAGTGGATCGCCGAGCGCCTGCGCGTCATCTCGCTGGCGCCGAAGATGCACGTGCCGCCGCTCGAGGTCGACGCGCTCGGTTCGCTCGAGCTCGTCGACTTCGACGTCGCCGCCGACCACGCCATCGCCGGCTCCGCGGTGCGCGAGCTCGGGCTGCCGCGATCGGCGCTCGTCGCGGTCGTCGCCCGCGCGGACGAGACGATTCCGCCGCGCGGCAGCACCGTGATCCGGCCCGGGGACCGGTTGTTCGTCCTCGCGCCGCGCGCGGTGCGGCCCGAGCTCGAGGACGTCTTCTCCCGGTGGCGCCGGCGCGTCTGAGCGCCAGGACTTCGGGGTCGGCCGTGCAACACTGAGGTCATGGCGCAGCCGGCGCAGCGCAACCTCGGCCGCATCTCCGAGATCGCGCAGGTCGCGGTCCGGCACGGCTTCGGGTACTTCCTCGAGACCCACCGGCTGACCGATCTCCTCCCGTGGCCGCGCACACCGGTGAAGCTCGAGGCGGAGGCGCACCCGAGCCGGCGCGGCCAGCACCTGCGCGAGATGCTCGACGAGCTCGGGCCGACGTTCGTGAAGTTCGGGCAGCTGCTTTCGATGCGCCCCGACGTCGTCCCGCCGGACATCATCGCCGAGCTCCGGGCGCTCCAGGACGACGTCAGGCCGTTTCCGTTCGCCGAGGTGCAGCGGGTCGTCCGCGAGGACCTCGAGCTCCCGCTCGAGAAGCTCTTCCTCGAGTTCGAGGAGCAGCCGATGGCGTCCGCGTCGATCGGCCAAGTCCACCGGGCCGTGCTCCCGAACGGGCGCGAGGTGGCGGTCAAGGTTCAGCGGCCGAACGCCCCGCGGCAGATCGAGGCCGACCTGGCCCTCCTCTACCAGGCGGCTCGGATCGCCAAGGAGCGGGTCCGGGCGCTCGACTTCATCGACGTGCGCGAGCTCGTCGACGAGTTCGCCCGCTCGATCCGCCACGAGCTCGACTACCGGCAGGAGGCGCGGAACGCGCAGGTCTTCCACCGCAACTTCGCCGGGCACCCGCACGTGCGCGTCCCCCGCGTCTACTGGAGCTACACGCGGCAGCGCGTCCTGACGCTCGAGCTGCTCGACGGCACGCAGATCGCCGACATCGAGCTCGACGCCTACACGCCCGACGAGCGCAAGCGCCTCGCGTACCTCATGACCGAGGCCTGGATGACGATGATCTTCCGGCACGGGTTCTTCCACGGCGACCCGCATCCCGCGAACATCCTCGCCCTCGGGCCCGAGGTGATCGGTCTGGTCGACTTCGGCCAGGCGGGCAAGCTCAGCGACGACGACATGTCGAAGCTGACGGCGCTCTTCATCGATGCTGCCGAGGAGAACGTCGACGCGCTAGCGAAGCGGCTCGCCGATCTCGGCGTTCGCTACGACCGATCGCGCGAGCCGCAGCTCACGGCCGAGCTGCGCGAGCTCTACTACAAGTACTACGGCGCCCGACTCGCCGAGATCGACCCCCTGCAGGTGATCCGCGAGGCGTTCGCGCTCATCTACTCGCAGAACCTCAAGCTCCCGGCGCGGTTCGTGCTGCTCGACAAGGCGATCGCCACGCTCGGCTCGGTCGGTATCGAGCTCTACCCGGACTTCAACGTCTTCGAGGTCGCGAAGCCGTACGCACGCGACCTGATGCTGCACCGGTACACGCCGCGCCGCGTGCTGACCCGGGCGCGCAAGGAGTCGCGCGCGCTCGCCCAGATCGTCCGTGAGGCGCCGTACCAGGTGCACGACATCCTCGAGTCGCTGCGCGACGGGCAGATCGAGGTCGGCTTCGTCCACAAGGGTCTCGACGAGTTCATGCACAAGATCGACGTCGCGTTCAACCGGCTCGTGATCGCGCTCGTCGTCGCAGGCGGAATGATCGGCTCCAGCCTGATCGGGATCTTCGCCGACTCGGGCCCGCACGTCCTCGGCCTGCACGTGATCTCGCTGATCGGCTTCGCGTTCTCGGGGCTGCTCGGCCTGTGGCTCCTGATCGGCGTGCTGCGCTCGGGGCGCCTCTAGCGGCGCACGCCGACCAGCCGGCCGCCGACGGCCGGGAGCTCGCCCAGTCCGATTAGGCGCTCCTCCTCTTCGCGGGGCGGGTCGGCGAGGTCCCAGCGGTAGAGGTAGGGACCACGGGTCGGCGGGCCAACGTCGAACCAGGACGCCAGAACCGCCGCGATCTTGCTCAGCGGGTGCAGCTCGGCGCGGTAGTGGGCGACCATCTCGTCCGGCGAGAAGCGCGTCTCTGCGCCTCGGGCGCGGCGCTGGTCGAGCCACCAGCCCGCTGCCAACTCGTCGAAGCGTTCGACGTCGAACTCGTCGATGAGCAGCGTGCCATGTGTCCGCACGAGCGCGGCGAGGCGCTCGCAGGATCGCTCGAGGGGATGGACGTGATGCAGCGAGACGACGGCGAGCGCGGCGTCGAAGGAGGCGTCGGGCTCGTCGAGGTCAGCGAGCGCTACAGGAAGGACGTGGTCGGCGCCCGGCTCGGGATCGATCGCGACGACGTCGTAGCCGCGGGCCGCGAGCGCGTGCGCCAGCTCGCCCGCGCCGGCGCCGATCTCGAGCACGCGGGCAGGCGGCGGCGGGAGGTTCGCACGTGCGAAGGCAAGAGCGTCGGTCACGGCGGCAGCACCCCCACAGTAATCTGGTCGGGGTCGTGGGGGTCACGCTGAGGGGTCTCGTTGCAGTGGTCGTGGTGGTCGCGACCGCGCTGGCGGCGTCCGCGTTCCGGGCGGGCGCGGCGGACGCGGTCGATCCGAAGCTGGCGACGACGCTCCGCACGGGCGGGGTGGTGCTCGTGATCCGGCACGCGCACACGGATCAATCGAAGCAGGACGAGGATCCGGTCGACCTCGCGGACTGCGGCACGCAGCGCAACCTCTCCGCGCAGGGTCGCGCCGACGCGCGTGCGATCGGGCAGTCGATCCGCCGCCTGAGGGTCAACGTCTCGACCTTGCTGACGAGCGCGTTCTGCCGCACCCGCGAGACGGCACGGCTGATCTTCTCGGGACGAGGCACCGTCAGCAGGGCGCTGCTGAACACGATCGGCGCCCCGCACGATGCGGCGTGGCGCGCCCAGATCCGCTCGATGCGCGCCCTGCTCGGCACGAAGCCGAAAGCCGGCACCGTCAGCGCTCTCGTCACGCACGGCATCCTCGTCACGGAGGCAACCGGACAGACGCTGGACGAGGGCGAGACGCTCGTGTTCCGGCCGCTCGGCGCGAGCCGCTTCCGCCTCGTCGGGCGCATCCTTCCCGGCGAGTGGGGCGCTCTCCGCGCGCCCGCCGCAGCCACGGCGGCGCGGGTGCAGGAGTACGTCGTGCCTGCCGGGTCCCATCCGCACGACGTCGCGCCGGCCGCGGACGGATCGGTCTGGTACACGGCACAGGGGGCCGGGCGGCTCGGCCGGCTCGATCCGGCGACCGGGAAGTCGACGCTCGTCGAGCTCGGAGCCGGGTCGGCGCCGCACGGCGTGATCGTCGGGCCGGACGGTGCCGCGTGGGTGACGGACGGCGGGCTGAACGCGATCGTCCGCGTCGACCACGAGACGCTGGCCGTAGATCGGTTCCCGCTGCCCCTGTCGGCCGGCTACGCGAACCTCAACACGGCGACGTTCGACCGGCGCGGAGTCCTCTGGTTTACCGGGCAGAGCGGCATCTACGGCCGGCTCGACCCGAAGACGCGCGCGCTGCGGGTCTTCCGGTCGCCCGGCGGTCCGGGGCCGTACGGAATCGCGACCACGCCGCGCGGTGAGGTCTGGTACGCGTCGCTCGCGGGCAGTCACGTCGCCCGCATCGATGTGCGCACGGGCAAGGCGACCGTCCTCCGGCCGCCGACGCGCGGACAGGGGGCGAGGCGGATCTGGTCGGACTCGCACGGGCGGCTGTGGGTGAGCGAGTGGAACGCCGGCCGCGTGGCGCGGTACGACCCGGCGGCGCGACGCTGGCGCGAGTGGCGGCTGCCCGGCGCCGCCCAGCCGTACGCCGTCTACGTGGACGACAGGGACGTCGTCTGGCTGACGGACTTCGGGGCGGGCGCGATCGTCAGGTTCGCTCCGTCGACGGGTCGCTTCACGACCTTCCGCCTGCGTGCCGGCGCGAACGTGCGCCAGCTGCTCGGACGTCGGGGCGAGCTCTGGGGCGCCGAGTCCGGTACGGACCGGATCGTCGTCGTCCGCAGCTGACGGGCTGGTACGGTCGATCGCGCAATGAGCGCATATTCGGAGCTCGCCGAGATCGCACCGCACCAGATCTGGGCCGGGGTCGTCGCACGGCTCGTGCCGGGCGAGCGCGTGAGCTTCGCCGTGGTCGAACTCGAGCCGGACACGGTCGTGCCGGAGCACGCGCACGAGAACGAGCAGCTCGGCGTGCTCGCCTCCGGGCAGCTCAGGTTCAGGATCGGCGGCGAGGAGCGGACGATCGGCGCGGGCGGGACGTGGAGCATCCCGCCGAACGTCCCGCACGACGTCGTCGCAGGCCCTGAGGGCGCGGTGGCGATCGAGGTCTTCGCCCCGGCACGGGCCGACTGGTCGGCGCTCGAGCGCGGCGCCGCTTCTCCGCCTTCCTGGCCGGTCCCGTCCGGCCGCCTGTAGACAGCTCGGCGCACAATCGCGCAAATGGACATCTAGCCGGGGCTCGGGGCCACCGCTACGGTCGGCGCATGTCAGCCGCGGTCATCGTCGCCGAGCCGGAGACCTTGACGCGCGGCTTCCTCGAGCGGCACCTGGCCGACGACGGCTTTCAGGTGCTCGGAGCCAGCGCGCCGGCGGAAGCGCTGGCGCTCGCCGAGCAGGTGCGGCCGGACCTCGTCCTCGTCACGGAGCTCGAGCTCTGCCTCCGCCTGCGCGCCGGCGAGCCCGGCCGGTCGTGGGACCGGGACGTGCCGGTGATCCTGCTCGGCGGCCTCGAGGGGGACGTCGTCGACCGCGTCCGCGCCCTCGACCGCGGCGCCGACGACTATCTCGACCGTCCGTTCTCGTACGAGGAGCTGCTCGCGCGGATCCGGGCGGTCCTGCGCCGCACCGCGCCGCGTGCCACCGACGTTCTTCGCGCCGGCGAGCTGGAGATCGACCGCCCGACGCGGTGCGTCCGCGTCGGCGGCCGCCGGATCTCGCTGCCGGCGAAGGAGTACGAGCTGCTCGTCAAGCTCGCCGAGCACCCTTGGAGGGTGTTCACGAAAGACGAGCTGCTCCGGGAGGTGTGGGGCTTCAGGGCGATGGGGCGCACGCGGACGCTGGACTCCCACGCCTCCCGTCTGCGCCGCAAGATCGCGGCGATGACCGAGACGCCGTACGTGATCAACGAGTGGGGGGTGGGCTATCGGTTGATGCTGCCTGCGTAACTTCGCTAGCTCGCCTCGTCGGCGTACTCGAGCTCCTCGACGGGAAGCGGCGGCGCCGTTTCGACGCGGTCGCGCCCCACCTGCTTCGCCTTGTAGAGCGCACGGTCGGCGATACGCATGAGTCCCTCCGGCGTCGCTGCATCGTCCGGGAACGTCGAGACGCCGAAGCTGCCCGTCAGCGAGCGTTCGATCCCCGGGATCCGGAGCTTGTGCATCGCCTTCCTCAGCTTCTCCGCGACCGTGATCGCGCCGTCGCGGTTCGTGTCCGGGAGGAAGAGGACGAACTCCTCGCCGCCGCTTCGGCCGGCGAAGTCGCCGTTGCGGAGCTCGGATCGGAGCAGCGTGGCGGCCGCTGCGAGCGCGTCGTCGCCCCGGTCGTGGCCGTAGGCGTCGTTGATCTGCTTGAAGTGATCGAGATCGAGCAGGACGATCGAGAGCGGACTGATCGCGCGGTCCGCCTGGGCGACGAGACGTCGCAGCATGTCGTCGACGCTGCGTCGGTTGGGTAGGCCGGTGAGGACGTCGGTCGCCGCCCGGTTCTCGGCGATCGCCAGGTTGCGGAGGTTGGCGAGGACCGGCGCTGCCTGCGTCACCGTGTCGTCGAGGCGTCTGTCGGAGACTCCGTTGAGCCGCTGATCGTGGCTGACGAGGACCGAGCCGATCACCTCTCCGCCGACGAGCAGCGGCTGGCAGCTGGACGGCCCGGGCAGGCACCCGCAGATCGCGCAGTCGAGGACCTCCTTCGATTTCTGCGAGCCGCGGTCGTAGCGCCTGCTCAACCGAACGGCGAGGCAGGAGCGCGGCTCGGCGACGAGCACGGGTTGCGCGAGCGGATGATCCTCCTCGAGGCGGCGGGAGGGCTCGAGCCTGTCGGCGCTGTTGTTTCGCTTGAGCACGAGAACGCTGCTTCCCGGAACGGAGTCCTCGAGATGCTCCGTGAGGATCGAATGCGCCTCCGGCTCGTCCTGCGCGAACTGGATCGCTTCCACGAACCGTGACTGGCTCTCGGCGAACGCGCGCGTCCGCTTTCGTTCTCGTCGCCTGCGGAGCTGGAGGACGGCGGCGACGCCGAGGAACAGGCCACCGAGCCCGAGCAGAACCCAGACGACGAACAGGGTGGCTGCGCGGCTCTCGGCATGGCGGTTCACGGTCAGCCGGTCATGGAGTTTTTCGTTTGCGGATTGGAAGTCGTCGATCACGCGCCCGCGGGCTTCCTCAGGCGACTCCGCCTCGTCGAGATGCGACTGTTGGCGTTGCGCGACCGCGGCTCGAGCAAGTTGATACCAGCGTCCGTACGCGGCCGATTGGGCCGCAACCGCTGCCGACTCCTCGGCGTCGTCCGCAACGAGCTCCTTCGTCTCCGAGAGGCTCTTCTCCAGATCGAGCCTGTCCTGATAGAGCCTCTCGAGGAACCGCTGCTGACCGGATGCGAGATACAGGTCCAGCACGCGCTCCTGAGACAGCATCGCGACCTGCATCGCCGTCGCGGCCTGAACCTCCTCGAGATTCGTATCCGCAGTCGACGTTTGCCGCTGGCTCGCGATTGCCACGACCCCGACGACGAGACCGGCGGCGGCCAGGCTGGCGAGCCACAGGCGAAGCGACCCCATGACCCTTGTATCGGCAGACTGCGGCCGACCTTTTACTAGCCGGCCTGGGGCGTGTGAGCCCGCAGGAACGCGAGCGCCGCATGGACGCGGCGGTTCTGCGTCGAGTCGCTCGGAAGGTCGAGCTTGCGGAAGATCGAGCGCACGTGTGCCTCGACTGTCTTCTGGGTGACGTAGAGCTCCTTGGCGATCCCGCGGTCGGTGCGGCCCTCGGCGATCAGTGCGAGCACCTCGATCTCGCGCGGGGTCAGCTCCTCGCGGTGGGGGAGGAATCGCTCTTCGCGTAGGGCGCGGCGTGCTGCCTCGGCTGTGGCCTCGAGCGCGTCGTCCTCGAACCGCGAGCCCTCGCTCAGCTCGACGAGGAGGCGGCCGAGGAGCGCGCGGCGGACGCGCGTGCGCGCGACGCCGACCAGGAACGCGACCGGTAGCGCCGTGTAGACGAGCGCGCACCAGCGCAGGACGTCTGCGCCCGTCCGCGAGAGCCCGGCGTCGAGATAGTCGTGTGCGATCGAGACGGCGAGGACGACCAGCACCGGCGGGCCCGTGAAGCGAGGTGACGCAGAACCTCTTCCTGGCGCTCCTCGCGCATCAGCTGATCGTGTTCCCGTACGGCATCGCCCGGTCTCGGCTGGAGCGCGCGCTCGTGGGACCGTTTACGCCCTGTCAGGCGATCCCCGCGAGCGTCATCAGCGGACCGAGGCGGTTCTCGCGATGCTGACGCCAGGCGACGACGCCCGCCGCGACGAACGACCAGCCGATCGCGACGTGCACTGCGGCCGGCAGCGTGAGCACGCCCGGCTCCCAGATCGCCAGTCCGATCGCGTAGAGACCGAGCGCAGCCCCCAGCGCAGCTAGTGCGATTCGTGCCATGCGCGGGATAGTCGCACCAACTCGCGTCGACGAAAACCCCGAAATCCACAGGTCCAGGGTTTTCATCGATGCGTGCGCGGCGGCTCCGTCCTACGTTCGAGGGCGTTCACGACGCGAAGGAGGAACCACGATGAAGCGCATATTCGTCACCGCGACCGCCGCCCTCGTCCTGATCGCGCTCGCCGCGACCGCCGCGCTCTCACCCTGACCGCGCTCGCCGGGTCGCACCGCACGTGCGGCGACGTCAAACCCGCGGAGCTGCGAGCGGCCGCGGATCCGAGCCTTCCGAAGAAGCTCGAGCAGCTCCCGCGCTGCGGCCGCTAGGCGACCAGCCCGTCGTTCGGCTCCGCGTTACTGGAAGATCTCCGTGGTGCAGTCGCCGTTCTGGAGCCGCACCTCGTGCGCCCGGGCCGGCCCGCCGGGGCGGTCGTGGAGGTCGACGAAGAAGTCGCGGTCGACTTCCATGCCGCCGTCAGGCAGGCAATTGACCCGCAGCAGCCACGAACGTAGCTCCGGGTAGAACTGGTTGTCCCAGGTGGAGTACAGCGAGTTGGTGACGTAGAGCCGCTTGCCGTCGAGCGAGAGCTGCAGCATCTGCGGGCCGCCGTTCAGCTCGCGGCCCGCGTCGCTCTCCTTGCCGAGCAGGCCGCCGAGCCAGAGCTGGCCCGTCAACTTCGGGTTCGCCGGGTCGGAGACGTCGTACTGTCGGAGGTCGCCGTGTAGCCAGTTGGAGAAGTACAGGAAGCGGTCGTCCATCGAGAGCAGCAGGTCGGTGATCAGCCCGGGGACCGGGAAGGGCCAACCTTCGAGCTCGACGCCCTCCACCGCGATCACCTGATCGGCGGCCCACGAGCCGTTGTCCCGGTGCCAGTGCCACATCGTGCTCGACAGGGCGGCGCCGACGAAGCCGTCCTCGGCCTCCGGATCGTGCTTCCAGCGCACCTCGAGGGGGATCAGGCCCGCCTCGCCGAGCTCGATCGTCTGGTCGAGCTTCCGCTCCTCGAGGTTCCAAAAATGCAGCCGGCTGCCGTACCGTCCGGCGCCGACGTCCTCCAGATCGAACCCTTTCTCGTAGGCGTTCGGCTCGCCGAACTCGGAGGAGATGAGCACGTTCTTGCGCGGCTGGTACCAGAAGTCGTAGTTCAGCTTCGGGATTTCCCCGCCGTTCTCCCAGCGGCCCTTGACCTCGAACGTGCTCGCGTCCAGCACCGCGAAGCCGCCGGAGCCGTTGCCCTCGGCGTCTCCGAGCGTGCTGAGCACGACGTTCTCGCCGGGCATGCAGTGGACCGTGTGCGGACGCGTGTAGCCGGTCTTCGCGACGAGCTCGTCCGGCTCGATCACCTTCTCGATCCGCGGCTTCCGCGGATCGGTCGCGACGTCGACGATGTGGATCCGCGAGGACCGGAACCCGGGGACGATCAGGTGCGAGCGGTCCGGGCCGTGGCAGGCAGAGCTGCATCGATTCCACCCGAAGTGGTGGAGCTCGTCGCCGACGTTCGGCATCGGCAGCTCGTGCACGATCCGCCCCTGCTCGGCGTCGACGACGGCCAGGAAGTCCGGCGCGTCGACGCCGGTCCCCTCGTGCAGGCACGCGAGGTAGAGGAACTCCTCCGGGGGCGCGCTCAGCGCCTCCTGCGGGGAGCTGTAGAAGGACGCCGGCTTCTCGTGGTCGTGGTGCATCGCGGCTCCTTTTAGGAGAGGCCAGACGGGACGATCTAATCAGCGCGGCGCCCGACTCGCAACGATCGGAGGGCGTTCAGCGCCTCCCCCCGAGGGGCGAGATCGTCGCCGCCTGCGGAGGCGGCGCGATCTACTTCGGGGTGAGCCGAACGAAGTCGGCGACCTCGAGCACGCGAAGGATCGGGCGGAGAAGGACGGGCATGTCGCTGCGCGTCTCGTCCTGGACGAATGCCGCGGTCATCTGGGTCCGCCGCCCGCGGGTGATCAGCTCGCAGCTCCCGGCGGCGAGGACGTTCTGCACCCAGTCCGCGTCCGGGCCGTAGATGCGGGGGACGACGTACGCGCCGCCCGCCCTGAACACGTTGACCGGGGTCCGGTACTCGCGGCCCGAGACGCGGCCCCTGTGGACCACCACGCCGAACCCGGGGAGGTGCGGCGCGAGCGGCCGCATCACGCGATTGGTGACGCGGCGGTTGAAGCGCGCCATCCGCCGGCCCGGATGCGGGCTCACGCCCTAGAACGGGCCGCGCGCCTCGTAGCTGCCGCGGCGCGCTCCGATGCCGATGAACGTCATCCCGTCCGGGCCCGCGACGGGGCATCTCGTCGTTCCGGGATCGAAGCGGAGGAAGGTGCCCGCGCGAACGGGCACCTCCTCGCCTTCGACTCTCCACGTCCCCGACCCCTGAACGACGACGTTGACCTCTTCCTGTCCCGACTCCGCTTCGTCGTGCTCGTGCCCGACCGCGTTCGGAGGCAGCTCGAACCAGTTGATCCCGAAGGCCTCGACGCCGAGCTGCCGGCGCACGAACCGGACCGCGCCTCCCGGCCCAGAGCCTTCGATCGCGTCGACGTTGACGACGCTGTACCCCACTAATCGTTCAGCTTACGCTCGTAGAAGCCGAGCACCGTGCCCCAACCGGAGTCGTAGTTCCCGCGGGACTCGGCGGCCCGCTCGGCGAGTATCTCCCAGCCGCGGTGCTCGAGCTCGACGCGCGCGGCGTCGCCCTCGGCGGCGAAGCGCACCTCGAGCTCCGTCGCCTTCGACGGATCCGAGCCCGGATACCAGGTCATCACGAACCGGCTCGGTGGCTCCCACGCGAGCACGCGTCCCCACTCGCCCTCGCCGCCGTCGGAATGGCGCTCGAAGATCCGGCCGCCGACGCGCTCCTCGAAGACGACTCCGGTAATCTGGTCGCCGCCGATCGAATGCGTGTGGACGGGCCACCAGGACCCGATCTCGCGGGTGAACACCTCGAATGCCCGCTCCGGGCTGCAGTTGACAACCAGGCTCTTACGGACTGCCTCGACCGCTGTCTGCGCGCTGCTCATCGTTCCCTCCGTTCGTTCACGTGGCGCTCGTAGTACCGGAGCACGTCGTCCCAGCCCCGGTCGTGGGCTCTGCGGCTCGCCTCGGCACCCGCGCCGAGCACGTGCCAGCCGTGGTGCTCGAGCTCCACGCGCGTGCCCTGCTCGTCCGCCGAGAACCGCACCTCGAGCTCGGTTCGGGTCGCATCCGGACCTGCGTACCAGCTCATCGCGAAGCGCGACGGAGGCTCCCAGACGAGCACGCTGCCCCAGTCGTCTTCGCTTCCGTCCGACAGGCGCTCGAAGACGCGGCCGTCGACGCGCTCCTCGACGACGACCGCGACGATCTCCTGCCGCAAGTGCGACCGCATCGGCCACCAGCTGCCGATCTCCCGGGTGAACACCTCGAACGCCCGCTCGGGGCTGCACTTCACGACCAGGTTCTTCGCGATCGCCTCGGGCGCGACCTGTGTAGCGCTCATCGCCCCGCTCCGGCGCCGGCAAAGCCGGCACCTCCGCTCCTTGTGAGCTCCGTCGAGCCTACGCTCATTTTTCCCTCCCTCCGCGTTCTGCCGCCTCCTTGAAGCCGGCGAGGGCCTGCTCCCAGAAGCTGTCGAAATACGCACGCAGGTCGGCGATCGCCTTCGGCTCGACGCCGTAGATCCGCCGCGTGCCGTCCTTGCGCTCGGTCACGAGCCCCGCCTCCTTCAGGACGCGCAGGTGCTGGGAGACCGCAGGCCGGGAGATCGGAAGGCCGGCGGCGATCGCGCCGACGGGGCGTGGTCCGTTGCGCAGCCGTTCCATGATCTCCCGCCGGGTCGCGTCGCCCAGCGCGTCCATCGCCGTTGCGTAAGCCATGACTTACGTAAGTCTAGGCTTACGTATCTGCAGCGTCAACCCTAGAGCAGGGCACCCTCGAGGCGCAGGAGCAGCTCCTTCCGGTCGAGGCCGCCGCCGTAGCCGACCAGTGAGCCGTTCGATCCGACCACGCGGTGGCATGGCAGGACGATCGGGATCGGGTTCCGGTTCATCGCGCCGCCGACGGCGCGCGCCGCCCGCGGCCTGCCGATCTTCGCCGCGAGAGCGCCGTACGTCGTCACCTGGCCGTATGGCACGAGCGCGAGCTCGCGCAGCGCGTCCCGGTGGAAGGCGGGTACGGGGGAGAGGTCGGTCTCGAGGTCGAAGTCACGCCGCCGCCCTTCGAAGTACTCGTCCAGCTCGCGGCGGACGCGGTCGAGGCGACGAGGCACCCGGAGAACGCGGACGCCGAAGCCTTCGGCGAGCTCGTCGAGCGCAGCATCCGGCCTGAAGGCGATCCGGCACAGCCCCCGGTCACTGGCGGCGAGCAGCAGCTCGCCGACGGGCGAGTCGGTGACGTCGTAGGCGACGTCGACGAGCCCGGCGCGCTCGGCCGCGTCGCGGAAGCGCTGGTCGAGGTCGGTAGGGACGGTCATACGTGCTCCTTTCTGCGCAGCCGGCGTACGCCGGCCGAGGCGGCCTGGCGCGCCGCCTCCTCGCTCGATCCGAGTGCCGCGCCGATCGCGGCATACGGCAGGTCGTAGGCGTAGCGGAGGACGACCGCCGCGCGCTCGGTCGGCGGCAGCTCGTCGGTCAGGTGCTCGAGCTGGGCGTAGGCGGGTCGCCGCGGCAGCTCGGCCTGCTCCTCGAGGTCCACCGTGGGCTTCTCGCGGCGGTAAGCGTCGACGGCGACGTGGCGGGCAATCGTCAGCACCCAGGCGCGCAGGTGCTCGCCGTGCCTGAGCGCCGGGTAGGCGCGGAGCGCGCGGAGGAATGTTTCCTGGAACGCATCCTCGGCAGGCCCGCGGCCGACGCGCCGGACGAGCAGTCCGTAGACCTCGTCCCGATGCTCGGTGTAGAAGCGCTCGAACGGCGGGATCACGGTGGCTTCCATCATCGACGGAAACGCGGCAGCCCGCCGAAGTGTGAGGTGGGAGGCGGCGGCGCCGCCTCCCACCAGGTGCCGCTACGGCGTGATCGCGAGCAGCTGCCCCTTGCTGCGGAACAGGCTGAAGTTCGAGACGTAGACGGTCCCGTCCGCTCCGACCGCCGCGCCCGCCGGCGCCATCAGGCGCCCCGGCGCGACCTCGGTGCGGTGGCCGTCGGGCCAGACCCGGATCAGGGCGCCGGTCAGGTCGCCCTTCTCGAATGCCGCGTCCAGCCCGTTTTTCGCCAGCTCCGTGACGAAGAGGCTGCCGTCCGGGCCGAACGCGATTCCGGTGATCGCGGTGAAGCCGGTCGCCCAGACCGTCGGCTTCTCGCCCGGGACGACCTTCCAGATCCGCGAGCGCCCGTTCGGCGTGCCGCCGCCGCCGAGCTCGCCGACGTAGAAGGCACCGTTGTGCCAGACCACGGACGTCGGCACCGACTGCGCGGCGTGGCCCCCGAAGATCTGCCCCTTGAACGTGGCGAGGGTCGTGACGGGCTTGCGACCCTTCGCCGGGACGAGCAGGAGGCTGTTGCCGGCCGCATCGGCGACCGCGAGCCCGAGCGGGCTCCACGCGATGCCGTACGGGTCGCTGTCGACGTTGTCGTTCGCCGGGTTGTTCTTGAACTCGTACTCGGCGACGTTCTCGCCGATGCGCTTGTGCTTGCCGCGGTCGATCCTGAAGACGAAGCCGGACTGTCTCGCGATCTTCTTCCCGTACTGCTCCGGCTTCGGTCCCACCGCGGTCTGGATGCCGTAGACGGCCCCGTCGGGCGCGATCGCGATGTCGTCCATTCCGACGGCGAACGAGCCGTCACGGCCTCCGGCCGAGAAGAACCCTGCGGCCCAGCGCTCGCGCTGGCCGCCTGCCACGCGGTCGATCGACCCCGTGAAGCCGACGCACGTCTCGTCGCTGCCCTCTCCGCCGCCTTTCATGCACTTCTTCCCAGTTGCGCCTGCCTGCGCCACGAACACCGATCCGTCCGGTGCCACCTCGACCCCGCGCGGGTTGTTCAGGCCGGTCGCGATCACTCGCACAGCGGACGACGACGCGCCGGCCGCGAGCTGCGTAACGACCAGAAAGCTCGACGCAGCCGCGAGGGCGGCGACGAGCGTCAGGCGTTTCCTCATAGCTCCCTTTCTCTCTCGGGACAGAAGCGAGGCCGCTCGGCGGCCTCGGCCGAAAAGGCTAGCGGCCGAGCCAGGCGTCCGCGATTGCTGCGACGTGGCGGTGGTCGGTGCCGCAGCAGCCGCCGACGACGTTGACGCGGGGGAGTCGCGGCCGGAGCTCCCGGTGCTGCTGCGCGAGCTCGGCGGGATCGCCCTCGTCGAGCTCCTGCGCCTCGTCGAGCTCGGCGTGGCTCTTCCGGGACGCGTTGACGCGCAAACCGCCCAGCCGCGCCGTCCAGCCGTCGCCGCCCTCGAGGGCGTCCGCGAAGTGAGTCGGGTGGGCGCAGTTGATCATGAAGTACTCGACCGCGCCGTCCGTCTCGGCGTCGACCTGCTCGATCGCCTCGCGCAGGGCCATCCCGTTCGGCAGCCGGCCGTCGGTCTCGACGGTGAACGAGATCACGACGGGCATCCCGACCCCGCGTGCGGCGCGGGCGATGCCGATCGCCTCTTCGGGATACGTCAGCGTCAGGCCCGAGATCAGGTCGGCGGCCGTCTCGCTGAGCGTCCGCACCTGCGGGCGGTGGTACTCCTCTGCCTCCTCGGCGATCATCATCGCGGTCGGGTTGTAGGCGTCGTCGCGCGGCCCGACGCAGCCGGCGATCACGATCGGAGTCTCAGGCGTCTCGTGCTCCGCGCGCAGCTCCTCGACCAGGGCGGCCCCCGCCCGGTTCGCCTCGGCGAGTGCCTCCGCGTCGTACCCGAGCTGCGCGCCCCAGTCCGCGTTCGCGCGCCACGTCGGGGTGTCCAGGACGAGACCGATTCCGCGCTCGCGCGCGACCTGCACGAACGGCTCGAAGTACGTGCGCAGCTCGCGCCGTCCTTCGTCGGTCCGGAGCAGCGGAAAGGCGGCGAAGCAGGGGAGATCGATCCCGCGGTGGAAGACCAGCACGGTCTCCATGCCGCCGTCGGCAATGCACGTTGCGCCGGATGTCTGAGGGAGCCTGCCTCGGTACGACACCTGGGCTCATTCTCTCAATCCGGGCCGGCGCCGCGAGGCGGCTCCACCTGGCCGGGATAGAAGCCGAGCCGTGCGAGCGGCTCGACGAGCTGCTGCTCCTCGTACGAGAGGTGCGACAGCAGCGCGTCGGTGAGGAAGTCGATCGCCTCCTGGATCGGCGTGAAGTCCGTGGGGTCCGCGATGTGTCCGACCAGCGCGCGGTCGACCCGCTGGATCGCGTCGCCGATGACGACGTGCTCGTCGACGAGGCGGTCGATCACCGGCGCGAGCTCCGGCTCGCTGCGCGCGAGGTGCGGGAAGATCGCGTCGTCCTCGAGACCGTGGTGCTGCGCGACGACGGCGCAGTAGCGGGCGCAGAACGCACCGAGCGTCCAGTTGTTCTGGCGGAGCGCCATCTCGTTCAGCTCGGATCGCGCGTCGGCGGCGCTGATCGTCCCCTCGCGCACGCGCGCGAGGACGCCGCGAAGCTCGCGCAGCTCGGTTCGGAGCATGTCGTGCACGTCGATCAGGTGCTGCGCGACGAGCCGCCCGCGGCTCGTGTACCTGTGGCCGTTGGCTCCGGCGCGGCGGGGTCGGGCCGTCTCGTCCCAGGGTGCGGTCGCGCTCACGCGCGTCCCGTCGTCCGGCGTCGGCGCCACGCCGAGGTCTGTCGACCGGGGCTCGGTCGGAACGGGTGCACCGCGGCGTCCCGCCGCGACCAGCTCGCGAACGAGAGGCACGACCTCCGCGGCGAAGGTCTGAATCGTCGCCGCGTCGTCGGCCATCACGAGGAACGTCCCGATCCCGTCCTCGAGCGCGAGCCTCGCGAGCTCCTCGGCCCACCGGCCCGGCGGTCCCGGCTGGGGCGTGATGTTCAGGAGCCGCCGGATCGCCTCGGGCTTGCGGCCCGCTCGCGCTGCCGCGACGTCGATCGCCGCGTTGCCCGCGGCGAGGTCGCCCGGCTGGAGGTAGGGCTGGCTCGGCAGCCAGCCGTCTGCCTTTCGGCCGACCAGGTCGAGCATCCGGGGCTTGTACGCGCCGATCCAGATGCCGACGTCGTGCGCAGGCGCCGGCCCGCGTGCCGCACCGTCGAGCCGGTAGTACCGGCCCTCGAACCGCGCCGGACCCGGCTCGTCGACCGACCACAGCATGCGGATGAGGTCGATCGCCTCCTCGAGCGCCTCCACGCTCTCGCCGCCCGGCGCGGTCCGCCCATTGCGACCACCCCGTCCCAGAACGCGCCGGCGCCGATTCCCAGCTCGAGCCGCCCGGTGGAGAGGAGGTCGAGGCTCGCCGCCGCCCGCGCGATCAGCGACGGGCTGCGCAGCGGCAGGTTGAGGACGTTGCCGGCGACCCGGAGCAGCTCCGTCTCGGCCAGCACCCACGCCAGCAGCGTCCACGTGTCGAGGAAGCGCGCCTGGTAGGGGTGGTCCTGGAAGGTGGCGAGATCGAGGCCCGCATGCTCGGTCAGCCTCGCGAGCGCGACCACGTCGGCGGTCCGAGCGGCCTCCGGCGTGATGAACGTGCCGAAGCAGAGGTCGTGGCCGTAGTCCGGCATGGGCGGGTCTTACCAGCCGCGCCGACTTTGGTGCGCAGGGGTTGTGTTGTGGGAGAGCGTGGGGTAAAGTGGGGCAGCGTGGAAGATGCTGCTCGGCGAACACGACCACACGCTCGATGACAAGAACCGCCTCACGCTGCCGGCGAGGTTCCGCCAGGCGCTCGCCGGAGGCGTTGTTCTCACTCGCGGGCTCGATGCCTGCGTCGAGGCGTATCCAGCCGAGGACTGGCACAAGCTCGTTCAGTCCAGGCTCGCCGGGCTCAATCCGCTCAGCCGCGAGACGCGCGTGCTCGAGCGCTTCTACTACACCGGGGCGATCGAGGCTCAGCCCGACAAGCAGGGCCGCGTGATGCTGCCGCCCGCCCTGATCGAACACGCCGGCCTCGGGCGGGAAGTCGTCGTCGTCGGGATGCGCGACCGCCTCGAGATCTGGGACCGCGCCGCCTGGCGCACGCAGCTGAAGGAGGTCATGGGGAGTGCAGAGCATGTTGCCGAACGTCTTGCAGCCCAACACGACTGATCACGTCCCGGTTCTCGCCGAGGAGGTGCGGGCGCTCCTTGCCCTCGAGCCCGGACACACGCTCGTCGACGCGACCTTCGGCGCCGGCGGCCACGCCAGCCTGCTCGCGCGAGACCTGAAGGGCGAGGGGAAGGTGATCGCGATCGACCGCGACCCCAGCGTGCGGCCCTACTTCGAGCGGTTCCGCAGGACCGCGGGCGTGACGACGCGCTTCCTTCGCGGCGACTTCTCGATCGTGCTCACGCAGCTCGCCGACAACGGTGTCGGCGCCGACGCGATCCTCCTCGACCTCGGCGTCTCGAGCATGCAGCTCGACCGGCCGGAGCGCGGGTTCTCGTACGCCGCCGACGCGCCGCTCGACATGCGGATGGACCCGTCCGCAGACTACTCCGCCAGAGACCTCGTCAACGAGGCGAGCGAGCGCGAGCTCGAGCAGATCTTCCGCCGCTACGGCGAGGAGCGTTTTGCCCGCCCGATCGCGCGCGCGATTGGGCGCCGCCGGCGGCAGCAGCCCTTCGCGCGGACCGGCGAGCTCGTCGACACGATCAAGGCCGCGATCCCGGCCCCGGCCCGGTTCGGCGACGGCCACCCGGCCAAGCGCGTCTTCCAGGCGCTCCGGATCGCGGTGAACGACGAGCTGGGCGCGCTCGAGGCGGCGCTTCCGGCAGCGGTGGAGATGCTCCGGCCCGGCGGGCGGCTGGCGGTGATCAGCTTCCACTCGCTCGAGGACCGGACCGTCAAGCACTTCTTCCGGGACGAGGCGCGCGGCTGTACCTGTCCTCCGGACTTCCCCATCTGCGTCTGCGGCCGCGAGCCGGCGCTGCGGGTGCTGACGCCGAAGCCGGTACGGCCGGGCGCACGCGAGACGGCCCTCAATCCGCGGGCGGCCTCGGCCCGGCTGCGGGTCGCCGAGAAGACCAGCTAGTGGCGGCCGTCGCCCCGGAGGCGCGGGTCCAGTCGCCCGCAACTCTCGTGCCTCGCGTCCGTACGCGGCCTCGCCCGGAGCGCCGGCCGCGCCTCGCGAGAGGAGTGCTGGCGATCGCCGTCATCGGCGTGCTCCTCGCCGGAGTCGTGTTCATGAACGTCGCGGTGCTTCGGCTCAACGTCCGCCTCGACGAGCTCGGTCGCGACCGCGCGCGCCTGCGGGCCGAGAACGCGTCGCTCGCCTCCGAAGTGTCGAGCGCGCAGGCGGCGGCGCGCATCCAGGCGCAGGCTCAGAAGGACCTCGGCGTCGTCCCGGCGAGCGCCGAGGCGACCACCTTCGTCGACCTGCCGCCGAAGTGAGCCAGAGCCGGACCCGGAGCCGCCGCCGCAGGCGGAGGCCGCAGCCCGTCAGCCCGAAGGTGACGAACCGCCGCATCCGCCTGCTGCTCGCGATCCTGGCCTTCGCCTTCTTCGTCACCTTCGGCCGGGCGGTCTGGCTCCAGGTGATCCGCGCGCCGAAGCTCGAGCGGCTCGCGGCCCAGCAGCATCACGAGACCGTGACGACGCCCGCCGGGCGCGGGACGATCTTCGACCGGATGGGCGTCCAGCTCGCGATCGGCGAGGAGGCGACGACCGTGTACGCGGATCCGCGGCGCGTTCGCAACGCCCAGCGCGTCGCGGTCGAGGCCGGCCACACGCTCGCCATCGACCCGAACAAGATCTACCCGCAGCTGCTGGACAAGAAGAAGAGCTTCGTCTACGTGCAGCGGAAGGCCGACCCGGAGCGGGCGACTGCGCTCCAGCGGCGCGGTCTCGCGGGGCTCGACTTCTACGGGGAGGAGCGGCGTATCTACCCGCAGCACACGGTGGCGTCGCAGGTGCTCGGGTACGCGGGGGTCGACAACAACGGCCTCGCCGGCCTGGAGCTCGGGCTCGACCGCCAGCTCACCGGCCGTCCCGGCAAGGAGACGATCGTCCGCGACCCCTTCGGGCGGACGATCGACGTGATCAGCGCGACCCCTGAGCGGCCCGGCCGCGACGTCTTTCTGACGATCGACCACACGCTGCAGGCCCGGGTCGAGGCGGTTCTGCGCGACACCGTCAAGAAGTGGCACGCGGTCGACGGGACCGCGGTCGTCCTCGACCCGAAGACCGGCGGTGTGCTCGCGATGGCGGTCGCGCCGGGGTTCGACGCGAACAACTTCGCGCGCGTCTCGCAGGCGCGCCAGCGGAACCGCTCCGTCACCGACACGTACGAGCCCGGGTCGACGTTCAAGGTCGTCACGTACGCGGCGGCGCTGACCGAGCACGTCGTCACGCCGAACACGACCTTCACGCTGGCGCCGCGCATCAAGGTCGCCGACCGGATCATCGAGGAAGCCGAGCGGGAGACGACGGAGACGATGACAGTGGCCGGGATGCTCGCCCGCTCGTCCAACGTCGGGACGATCATGCTCGCCCAGCTCCTCGGCCGCGAACGGCTCGGCACGTGGATCTCTCGCTTCGGCTTCGGGCGGCCCACCGGGATCGACTTCCCGGGCGAGAGCCCCGGCATCGTGCTGCCGGTCGACCGGTGGTCGGGCTCGACGATCGGCAACGTCCCGATCGGCCAGGGAATCGCGGTGACGCCCATCCAGATGGCGGCGGCCTACGCAACGCTGGCGAACCGCGGCGTCTGGGTGCAGCCGCATCTCGTCGACCACGTGCGCGGCGTGAAGCCGAAGCAGCCGGCCCGGCGCCGGGTCGTGTCGGCGCCGATCGCGCGCGAGCTGATCGGGATGCTCCAGGGCGTCGTCTCGAGCGAGGGCACCGGCGGCGAGGCCGCCGTTCCCGGGTACCTCGTCGCCGGGAAGACGGGAACCGCTGCCAAGCCCGACCCGCGCGGCGGTTACTCGAACACGAAGTACGTCGCCTCGTTCGTCGGGATCGTCCCGGCGAGCTCGCCGCGGCTCGTGGTGCTCGTCTCGATCGACGAGCCCCAGGGGCAGATCTTCGGCGGCGTCGTCGCGGCGCCGGCCTTCCGAGACATCGCGCGCTTCGCGCTCCAGTACCTGAACGTGTCGCCGGACGACGCAGCCTCGCTGCGGCCGACCACAAGCGGGTAGCCGGCACCCTCTCTCCTACGAAAAAGGCCCGCAATTGCGCCACTTCGGTGTCGGTTGAGGCGCCGGGTGGCCGCAGGGTGCCTTGGTAGACTCGCCCGTCGTGGACCTGGAGCGGCTGATCGCCGCGCTCGCCCCGGCGGAGGTCGTCGGGCGCGCCCCGGCCGAGGTACGCGACCTGGCCTACGACGCTCGCGCGGCCGAGCAGGGAGCCCTCTTCTTCTGCGTCCGCGGGATGCGGGCGGACGGGCACGACTTCGCGCCGGAGGCGGTCGCGAACGGCGCGGTCGCGCTCGTCGTGGAGCGGCCGCTCGACCTCGCGGTGCCGCAGCTCGTCGTCCCCGACTCGCGCGCCGCGATGGCGGTCGCGGCGGACGAGTTCTTCGGACGGCCGACGGAGGAGCTCGCCGTGGCGGGCGTCACGGGCACGAGCGGCAAGACGACGACGGCGTTTCTCCTCTACGCCGTCCTCGCCGCCGCCGGCCGCCGACCTGGCCTGCTGGGGACGATCGAGACGCGTGTCGACGGCGAGCGCCGGCCGGCGACGCGGACGACCGCGGAGGCGATCGACCTCCAGCGCCTCTTCCGGGAGATGCTCGACGCTGGCGACCGGAGCTGCGCGCTCGAAGCCACCTCTCACGGTTCCGAGCTGCGCAGACTCGACCGTGTGCGCTTCGCCGCTCTCGTCTTCACGAACCTGAGCCAGGACCACCTCGACTTTCATCCGACGATGGACGCCTACTACGCCGCCAAGCGGCGTCTGTTCGTCGGCGAGAGTGCGCCGCCCGCGGCGGTCAACGTCGGCGACGCGTACGGCCGCAGACTCGCCGAGGAGCTCCGGCACGCCGGGACGCCGCTCCTCACGTTCGGGTTCGCCGACGACGCCGAGATCCGGCCGGAGCGGCTCGAGGCGGCCGCCGGGCTGACGACCTTCACGGCGGCCGGGGTCCGGCTGCGCACGCGCCTGCGCGGCCGCTTCAACGTCGAGAACGTGCTCGGGGTCGTTGCCGCCGCGCGGCTGCTCGAGATCGCGGACGACGCGATCGCGACCGGCGTCGAGTCGGTCGCGGGCATCCCCGGGCGGTTCGAGATCGTCGACGAGGGCCAGCCGTTCACGGTCGTGGTCGACTACTCCCACAAGCCGGGGGCCCTCGAGAACGTCCTTCGAGCCGCGCGTGAGCTTTCCACCGGACGCGTGCTTTGCGTCTTCGGCTGCGGCGGCGACCGCGACGCGGCCAAGCGGCCGCTGATGGGGCGCATCGCCGAGGAGCTGGCGGACGTCCCGATCCTGACGTCCGACAACCCGCGGAGCGAGGACCCGGCCGCGATCGCCGAGGAGGTGCTCGCCGGGATGGAGCGCGAGCCGGAGGTCGAGCTCGACCGGCGCGTCGCGATCGCGCGGGCGATCGAGCTGGCCGAGCCCGGCGACATCGTCGTCATCGCCGGCAAGGGCCACGAGCGGGGCCAGGAGGTCGCCGGCAGGGTGCTCCCGTTCGACGACCGCGAGGTCGCGAGCGAGGCACTGCGCGCGCTCCGCTCCGCGGCGTGATCCCGCTCTCGCTGGCAGAGGTCGCCGAGCTCGCGCCGGGACGGCTGGAGGCGGCACCCTGGGCGGCGGAGGTCACCGGTCTCCAGGCCGACTCGCGGCGCGTGGAGGAGGGAGACCTCTTCGTCGCCATCGGTGGCGGCGTCGACTTCGTCAAGCACGCCTTCGCGCGCGGCGCGGCGGCCGCGCTCGTGCCGGACGACGTCCACGCCGCACTGGCCGCGCTGGCGGGCCGCATTCGCGACCGTAGTGGGGCGCGCTTCGTCGCGATCACCGGGTCGATGGGCAAGACCTCGACGAAGGACATCCTCGCCGCGATCTGCGCGCAGCAGCGAAGGATCGTCGCCGCCGAGCGGAGCTACAACGCCGAGATCGGCGTGCCGCTGACGGTCGGTCGCGTGGAGCGCGACACGGAGCTCTGCATCCTCGAGCTCGCGATGCGCGGGTTCGGCCAGATCGCGCAGCTGTGCGCGTTCGCGCGGCCGGACGTCGGGGTGGTGACGAACGTCGGGCCGGTGCACCTCGAGAAGGTCGGCGACCTCGCCGGCGTCGTGCGGGCGAAGAGCGAGCTGATCGCGGCGCTCCCCCCGGGCGGGCTTGCCGTGGTGCCGGCTGAGTTCCCGGTCGAACGCGGCGACCTGGACGTCGTGCGCGTCGGCGAGGACGTGAGGCTCGAGTCGTTCGAGCCGCCGGTGCTGACGACGTCGCTGGGGGCCGTCGAGGTCGACTTCACGGCGCGGCACCTGGCCGGGAACGCGTTGACGGCGCTGGCCACGGCGCATGCGCTCGGGCTTCAGGTTCCGTCGCGCCTCCACGTCGAGTTCTGCGAGTGGCGGAACCAGGAGCTGACGCTCCCGGGCGGGGGCGTGCTGCTGAACGACGCCTGGAACGCGAACCCGGTCTCGATGCGGGCGGCGCTCGAGCATCTCGTCGGGCTCGCCGCGGGGCGCCGCACCGTCGCGGTCCTCGGCGAGATGGCCGAGCTCGGGGGCTACAGCGACGAAGGCCACCGCGAGGTCGCGCGCGCGATCGAGGAGCTCGGCATCGACGAGGTGGTCGCGGTCGGGCCGCAGGCGCGCGCCTACGGCGGCCGCCATGTGGACACGGCCGACGAAGCGGTCGAGATCCTCGAGGAGCTGCTGCGGCCCGGAGACTGCGTCGTCCTCAAAGGAGCGCGCAAGGTCGGCCTCGAACGGGTGGCGGAGGCGCTGATGACGGTAAAGCTCTAGCCGCTGTTCGTGGACGGTCTTTTGACAAGGTGGGTGACGCGACGCTTGCGGCCGGAGCCGGGCTTTGCCCCGCGGGAGGCCGACTCCCGCTCTCGTGGCGCGCGCGGAAGGAGGGGGCCCGTGGGGGAACCACGGGTTCCCCCACGCTGATGGTCGATGTCCTGATCGCGGGCATCGTCGCGATGGTGATCTCGATCGCGGCGGGCCCGCGGTTCATCGCATTTCTCCGGCTACGCGAGTACGGCCAGCAGATCCGGGAGGAGGGCCCGGCGGCGCACGTGGTCAAGCAGGGGACGCCGACGATGGGCGGCCTGCTGATCCTCTTCTCGATGCTGATCCCGTACCTGATCCTGAGCAACTACTCGACGCCCGCGCTGACCGTCCTCTTCTGCGCGATCGGCTGCGGCGTGATCGGCTTTCTAGACGACTACATCAAGCTCACGCACAAGCGCTCCCTGGGCCTCTCCGGGCGGTGGAAGCTGATCCTGCTGCTGGTGATCACGGGCGTCGTCGCGTGGGTCGCGTACCACCGCGACTTCTCGACGGCGGTCTACCTGCCGGGCTTCAAGATCCCGCTGTCGTGGGCCTGGTACCCGTTCCTGTTCCTGATCATCGCCGGGGCGGCGAACGGGGTGAACCTGACCGACGGGATCGACGGCCTTGCCGCCGGCACGGGGATCATCGCGATCTTCACGTTCACGGCGATGACGGTGATCGCCTACATCCGCTCGGGCCCGCCCGGCCATCGCGAGGTGCGCCTGCTCGATCTCTCGATCGTCGGGGCGGCTCTGATCGGGGCGACGATCGGGTTCCTCTGGTACAACGCGTTCCCCGCGGAGGTCTTCATGGGCGACACCGGCTCGATGGCGATCGGCGGCGCGCTCGCCGGGTTCGCGATCATGACGAAGACGGAGGCGCTGCTCCTCCTCGTCGGCGGGATCTTCCTGATCGAGGCGCTCTCCGTGATGATCCAGGTGTTCTCGTTCAAGTACTTCGGACGACGCCTCTTCCTGATGACGCCGATCCACCACCACTTCGAGATGAAGGCGTGGTCGGAGACGAAGATCATGGTCCGGTTCTGGATCTTCACGGCCATCCTGTGCGCCTGCGGGTTCGCGCTCTACTACCGCTACTACTTCGGCTTCTTCCGCGAATGACGCTCCTCGTGCTGGACGGGGCGTTGCTCGGCGTCGCGCTCGCGCGAGCAGGCGACGAGGACGTGTTCGTCGTCGACCTGTCGCCGGGAGAGCTCGAGCGCCTGGAGCGCGAGGCGCGGGACGCTCGGGTCTTCTACCTGATCGGCGAGCCGGCGATCCTGCCGCTGCCCGACCGCTCGATCGACGAGGCCCTCGGACACGGCGTCGAACCCGAGCTGCGGCGCGTCCTGCGGGCGTGAGGCGCGCCGTCGTCCTCGGCCTGGCGCGGTCGGGACAGGCGGCGGTGGCGCTCCTCGAGCGGCACGGGGTGGAGGTGGTGCGCGCCGACCGCTCGCTCGGCAACGACGGCGACGTCTCGCTGCTCGACGGCGCCGACGTCCTCGTCAAGAGCCCGGGCGTGCCGCGCGACAACCCGCTCGTCCGAGGCGCGGGCATCCCGATCTGGAGCGAGGTCGAGCTCGCGTTCCGGCTGCTCCCCAACCCGATCCTCGGCGTCACCGGGACGAACGGGAAGACCACGACGACCGAGTGGCTGGGCGAGATGTTCCGCACGGCGGGGCGCGACGTCGCCGTCGCCGGCAACGTCGGGCGGGCGCTGAGCGGCGTCCAAGCGCCTGCGGACGCCTGGATCGTCTGCGAGCTCTCGAGCTTCCAGCTCGAGGACGTGCACGAGTTCCGCCCGCGGGTCGCGGTCCTGATCAACCTCGAGCCGGACCACCTCGACCGGCACGGGACGTTCGAGGACTACCGCGGCGCGAAGCTGCGCATCTTCGAGAACCAGACCGGCGACGACACGGCCGTCGTCCCCCACGGGTTCACGCCGGTTCCCGGCCGCGCGGCCCGGGTGGAGTTCTCGGCTTCCGACCCGCTGCCGGCGGAACCGTCGCTCCCCGGCGTGCACAACCGCGAGAACGCCGCCGCCGCGACCGCAGCCGCCCGGGCGGCCGGGATTCCCGACGACGCGATCGCCGAGGCGCTCCGCGGCTTCGAGGGGGTGGCGCACCGCCTCGAGCTCGTCGCCGAGCTGGGCGGCGTCCGCTACGTGAACGACTCGAAGGCGACGAACACCGCCGCGGCCCGCCGCGCGCTGGCGGCATACGACGCGCCGCTGCACGTCATCCTCGGCGGATCGCGGAAGGGCGAGCCGTTCGACGAGCTCGCGCGCGGGCTGCACGGCCGCGCCTACCTGATCGGCGAGACGGCGGACGAGCTCGCGGAGGCGCTCGAGCGGGCGCAGGTCCCGTACGTCCGCTCCGAAAACCTCGCGACCGCAGTCGCCGCCGCCGCCGCGGCGGCTCGGCCGGGCGAGGTCGTCCTGCTCTCGCCCGCGTGTGCGAGCTACGACCAGTTCGAGAACTTCGAGCACCGCGGCGAGGAATTCAGGAGGCTGGTGCAGAACCTGTCCGCGTGAAGCGCGGACATCTCGAGGCGAACGTCCTCGTGCTGGTCACCCTCGCACTCGTCGCGTTCGGGATGGTGATGGTGTACAGCGCCACCTCCGCGCCGGCCGCGATCGGCGGCGGCAACCCGGTCTACTACCTGAAGCGCCAGGGGATCTTCGCCCTGCTCGGCCTCGCGCTGCTACTCGCCGCCTCGCGCTGGAGCTACCGGCGGCTGCTGAACATGGCGCCGGTGCTCGTCGTCGGCACGTTGCTGCTCCTCCTCATCGCTCTCGCCGGCGGAAACACGGTGAACGGCGCCCGGCGGTGGATCCACGTCGGCCCTGCGACCTTCCAGCCGTCGGAGCTCGCGAAGCTCGCGCTGGCCGTGTGGCTCGCGCTGTTCCTGGCGAAGCGGCCCGTCCCGAAGACGCTCGCCGAGCTGACGAAGCCGATCGGCGTCCTCACCGCCGTTTTCTGCGCGCTGATCCTCGCCGAGCCCGATCTCGGCACGGTGATCGCGATCTGCCTGATGGTCGGGGCGATGCTGCTCGTCGCCGGGGCGCCGATCCGCATGCTCTCCGTCTCCTCCGGGATCGTCGGCGTGCTCGTCCTCTTCGCGATCTGGCTCGAGCCGTACCGCCGCACGCGGATCTTCAGCTTCGTCGACCCGTGGAACGACGCGCAGGGAGCCGGCTTCCAGAACGTCCAGGCGATGATCGGGCTCGGCTCCGGCGGCTTCTTCGGCGTCGGCCTCGGCGAGGGGGTGCAGAAGGTCTTCTACCTCCCGGAGGCGCACACCGACATGATCTTCGCGATCATCGGCGAGGAGCTCGGACTGGTCGGCTCGACCCTCCTCGTCGCCGCCTATGCAGCCTTCGCGTGGGCAGGGCTGCGGATCGCGCTCCGCTGCGACGACCCGTTCGGGAAGTCGCTCGCCGCCGGGATCACGACGCTCGTCTGCGGACAGGCGGCGCTGAACCTGGCCGCCGTCGTCGGGGTCGCGCCGCTGACCGGGATCCCCCTGCCGCTCGTCTCCTACGGCGGCACGAGCCTCGTTGTCGTCCTCGCGTCGGTCGGCATCCTCCTTAACATCGCGCGCAGCGATGGCGTCGAGGTCGCAGCTGTCGTGCCTGATCGCCGCCGGCGGGACCGCCGGTCACGTCCACCCGTCGCTCGCGGTCGCGGAAGTGCTGCGCGCACGCGGCGTGAACGTCAGCTTCGCCGGCTCGCCTGACCGGCTCGAGGCCCGGCTCGTCCCGGCCGCCGGTTACCCCTTCGACTCGTTCCGGATCACCGGGCTGCCGCGCCGGCCGGGGGCGGCTCAACTCCGCGCGGTCCTGCTCGCGGGGCAGGCGCCCCGCGCGTGCGCGAAGATCCTCGCCGCGCGGCGGCCCGACGTCGTCCTCGGC
>DATENZ010000117.1:0-30542 GCA_035274625.1 Gaiellaceae bacterium | reverse complement strand
CCCTTCCCAGCCTGCTTGATCTTCGCGTCGATCTGCTTGTCGACGTCGCGCAGGCCGCCGGCCAGGTCCTTCACCTTGCCGGCCTGCCACTTGACGATGAAGTTCGTGAACGTCGTCAGGTGGTCGAGCCCGATCGGCGTGATCGGCGTCGTCTGCGAGTGCGGGTTGGTGAAGACCTTCAGGAAGGTCGCGAAGTTCCTGTCGGGGATCAGCTCCTTCGACTTCGACGAGCTGACCGTGGAGGGCACGTTCCGGATCCCGTTCGAGAACTTCGCGAGCGCGTGGTCGTTCGTGGTCAGGTACTTGACGAGCGCCCACGCCTGGTCGCGGTTCTTGCCGCCCTTGGGGATGCCGATGATCGTCCCGTTGACTGCACCGGCGCCGTACAGCTCCGGATGGTCGTCCGCGACGGGCATCGGCGCCGTCGCGTACTGGAGCTCGGGGTGCTCGTTCTTGATGAAGGCGACGCGCCACTCGCCGTCGAGCATCATCGCGAGCTTGCCGGTCTCGAAGGGATGAGACGGGGCGAACTCGTCACCCGCGCCGGCCTGCCAGCGGACGAGCTTGTCGTAGCCGAAGAAGTCGACGAGGCTCTTCTGCCAGCGGAGGAACTTCGCCCACGCCGGGTCGCTCGCGAGGCTGGACTTCCCGTCCTTGTCGAAGTAGCTCGCGCCGATCAGCGGCTGGTACCCGGATGCGCCGTTCCCGTAGCCGCCGAGGTAGAAGTTCATGTTCGGGTCGAACCCGACGACCTTCAGCGACCCGTCCGCGCCGCGCTGCGTCAGCTTCTTCGCGTACGTCGCCAGCTGGGACAACGTCTTCGGCGGGCTAGTCAGCCCCGCCTTCTTGAAGAGCGTCTTGTTGTAGTAGAGGCCCGTCGCGTCGGCGAGCAGCGGCAGGGCGCAGCGAATGCCCTTGTACTGCGTGTAGTAGCGCGAGGTGGCCGGGAACACGTTGACGTCGATGTGGTCCTGCTTCAGGTACGGGCCGAGGTCGACCCATCCTCCGGACGGGCAGAAGATGCCGACGTTCGAGGACATGAACGAGCTGACGATGTCGGGCACGTTGCCGGAGCGGAGCGCCGCGAAAATCTTGTCGTCGTTGATCCCGCCGACCACCTTCACGTCGACGTCGGCGTGCTTCTGGTCGTACTCGGCGATCACCTTCTTGAACTCCGTCAGCTCGTGGCCGGCGCTCCAGCCGACCCAGATGGTGAGCTTCGTCGCCTGACGCTTCGAGCCGCCTGCGGGCCCGCTCGCCGCCGTGCCGACCGACGCGGCGACGACGCCGGCGATGGCGAGTGCCACCACGATGCTTCCTGCCGCCACGCGTTTCATCCGACCGCCTCCTCCTGTGGCAGAGCTTGGTTAGTTAACTTTACGAACATCGAGAGTATGAAGCGTGGTGCAGCGAAGTCAAGCCATATGAACGCCGACTTCGGTTAAGGTTGTTTCCGTGACGCAGCCGGAACCGTCGAGAGCCGCCATCCCGCCGCTGCTCAAGGACCTGAACGAGCGCACCGTCTTCGAGACGATCCGCGTCGGCGCGCCGATCTCCCGCGCCGAGATCTCGCGACGGGCGGGCATCTCGAAGCCGACCGTCTCCCTCGCGCTCCAGTCGCTCCTCGGCGCCGGGCTCGTTCGCGAGACGGACCGCGTCGAGCCGGGCCGGCCCCGCTATGGGGCCGTCTTCTTCGAGCCGGTGCCGGACGCGGCGCTCGTCCTCGGGCTCGACCTCGGGGCACGCTTCCTGCGCGGTGCGATCTGCGACCTGAGCGGAGCCGTGCGGGCCCGGCAGGACGTCGAGCTCGCCGACGTCGAGGTCGGCGTCGCGCTCGAGGCGATCTCGAAGCTGCGCACGTCTCTCGTCGAGGCGACCGGGTTTCCCGAAGACCTGATCGACAACGCCGTCGTCGGCGTCCCCGCGGTCGTCGACGAGGAGACCGGCATGCTGAGCCTGACCACCGTCCGCGGGCTCGCCGGCCGCGGCTTCCGCGCCGACCTCGTGGAGCGACTCGGCCTGCCCGTCCGGCTCGAGAACGACATCAACCTCGCGGCGCTCGGCGAGCAGTGGCTCGGGGTGGCGCGCGGTGCGGAGAGCTTCGTGTTCCTCTCCGTCGGCACGGGGCTCGGAGCCGGGCTCGTCCTCGACGGCAGGCTCCAGCGCGGCCGGAACGGCGCCGCAGGCGAGGTCGATCTGATCTCGGCCGGTCGTGCGGAGGACATCGACCCCTGCGCCTCGGCGCTCTCCGGCCTCGCCGCTCGCCTCGCCGCCGAGCGGCCTGGGGAGACCTCCCTGGTCGCGCCGTACGACGGCCGCGCCATCTTCGCCGCGGCCCGCGCCGGGACGGACCAGCTGGCGCGCGAGCTGGTCGAGGCGGAGGCACGGCGGATCGCGCTCCACATCGCGCCGATCGCGGCCGTGACGGACGTTGCGCTCGTCGTCCTCGGCGGCGGGATCGGCGCGAACGGCGACCTTCTGCTCGACCCGATCCGCACACGTCTCGCCGACTGGCTCCCGTTCCCGCCGCAGGTCGAGGTCTCGGGCCTCGGCGACGCGGCCGTGCTGACGGGCGCGCTCGCGGTCGGGCTCGAGCTGGCGCAGGAGAACGTCTTCGCCAACCGCCGCGCCGGCCGCGCGGCGGCCACCTCCGCCGGTTGACCGCCGGCTCAGCCTCGATCGGGCAGCGAGAGCCAGACGTCCGCGCCGGGCGTCCGATTCGCGGCATGCGCGCTGCCGCCGTGGGCGCGGGCGATCGTCCTGACGATCGCGAGACCCAGGCCCGCTCCCCCACGCCCGCGGGCTGCGTCGGCGCGCGAGAAGCGCTCGAATGCCTCGTCGAGGAACCCGGCCGGGAAGCCGGAGCCGTTGTCGCGGACGTGCAGCTCGGTGTGCCCGCCGGCCGGCGTCGCCGTGAGCGTGATCTGGTCGCCGCCGTAGCGGAGCGCGTTGTCGACCAGGTTGGTCAAGGCCTGCTCGAGGCGAAGCTGGTCCCCGCGCACCGCCGCGACGCCGTTCGCGTTGCCGACAACGCGCTTTCCTTCCGCTTCCGCGCGCCACTCGACGCGGTTGACCACCGACTCGAAGAGGGGGCGCACGTCGAGTGTCTCCACCCGCAGCGGCAGGTTCCCGCGGTCGGAGCGCGCGATCAGGAGCAGGCCCTCGGCGAGCTGGGACAGGCGGTCGACCTCCTGCGACGACCGTCGCACCGCCTCGCGCAGCTCGTCCTCGGATCCCGCCTGGCGCAGGGCGAGCTCGAGCTCCGTGCGGAGCAGGGCGAGCGGCGTCCGCAGCTCGTGGCCGGCATCGGCGACGAACGCCCGCTCGCGCTCGAGGGCGGATTCGAGCCGGCCGAGCATCGCGTTCAGCGTCACGCCGAGGCGCTCGAGCTCGTCGCCGGTCGGCGGCACCGGTAGCCGATCCCCGGGCGTCTCCGCGGAGATCGCCGCCGCGCGGCGGCGCATCGACTCGACCTGCCGCAGCGACAGCCCGGCGAGCAGGTAGCCCAACCCAGAGGCGAGCAGCAACGCGATCGGCCCTGCAATGAGGAGCTCGTTCCGGAAGTCGGCGAGCGTCTCCGAGCGGTCGGAGAGCGTCGTGCCGACGAGGAGCAGCGCGGGCTGCCCGCCCCGGCGGACCGACGTCGCGAGGACACGCGAGGCCTCGTCGAGCCCGGGCACGCGGTCGAGGTCGACGTAGAGCGGCTCGCGGGCCGCGGCCCGGCGCTGCTGGGCGTCGAGGAGCGGAGCGGTTTCGCGCGGCGCCGTGGCGTCGAGCACGCGGCCGTCCGGTGCGAGCAGCTGCGCGTAGCTCTCGCCGTGCTCGACGAGGTGCGTGCCGCCCTCGCGCACGAGCGACGAGCGCGGGTCGGCGACGAGGACCGCGAGGTCCTGCGCACGAAGCTGCAGCTCGCGATTGACGGCGGTGGTGAGGTGCGACGAGAGCCGGAGGTAGAGGAAGAGCCCCGTGCTGGCGAGCACGGCCGCCATCGCGACCGCGAAGGCAGCGGTCACGCGGAGCCGGATCGGCAGACGACTCACGTCGCGTCCGCCCGGAGCCGGTAGCCGGCGCCGCGGACGGTCTCGAGGGAGGCACGACCGAACGGCTCGTCGATCTTCCGGCGCAGCCGGCGCACGTACACGTCGATCACGTTCGAGCGGCTCTCGTACGCGAAGTCCCACGCGTGCTCCAGCAGAAGGAGCCGGGTGAGGACCTGGCCGGGCCGGAGCATGAACGTCTCGAGGAGCGCGAACTCCTTCGCGGACAGGGCGATCGCCGTCGAGCCGCGTGTCACCTCCCGCGTCGCGGGATCGAGACGGAGGTCGTCGACGGTCAGCACCGCGGGGCGCTCCGCGTCGCCGCGGCGGGTAACCGCCCGCAGCCGCGCGAGCAGTTCGGCGAACGCGAAGGGCTTCACGAGGTAGTCGTCGGCGCCGGAGTCGAGCCCCGCGACGCGATCCTCGACCGCGTCACGCGCCGTCAGCATCAGCACGGGCACCCACACGCCGGCACTGCGCAGGCGGCGGCAGGTCTCGAACCCGTCGAGTCCCGGGAGCATCACGTCCAGGACGACGGCGTCGTAGTCGTGGGCCTGCGCCATCCAAAGCGCGTCCTCGCCGCTCGACGCGACGTCGGCCGCGAGGCCTTCGCCCGTGAGCCCGCGCCGGAGGAGACCGGCCATGCGCAGCTCGTCCTCGACGATCAGGATCCGCATGCCCACATGGTGGCGCCTGGGCATGAACAGGAGATGACGCCCAGATGACAAGCCGTCACGGGCCGTTCATCTTCGAGCTCTACGTTCGGCTCACCTCGAGACAAAGGAGAGCCGATGGGAAAGCGCATCCTCTACCTGGCCGGCGCCGCGGTCGCGGCGATGGTCGCCGTCGCCGGAGCGGCGTTCGGCGGGTCACCCGGGCCCGGATTCACGACGAAGGTCGACAACCCGTGGTTTCCGCTCGTCCCCGGCACGGCCTACACCTACATCGGGATCAAGGACGGCAAGCCCTCTCGCGAGCTCCTCACGGTCACGCACGACACGAAGACGGTCGCAGGCGTCCGGTGCGTCGTCGTCTCGGACCGCCTCTATGTCGCGGGCCGCCTCGTCGAGCGCACCTCCGACTGGTACAGCCAGGACCGGCACGGCAACGTCTGGTACTTCGGCGAGGCGACCGCCGAGCTCGACGCGAGCGGCCACGTGCAGACCACGGAGGGCTCCTGGCAAGCCGGCGTCGACGGGGCGAAGCCCGGAATCCTGATGCCCGCTCGCCCGGCGGTCGGCCAGACCGGCCGCCAGGAGTACTACAAGGGTCATGCCGAGGATCACTTCCGGGTCGTCGCCGTCTTCGGTGGCAACGGCGTGCTGACCGAGGAGTGGACGCCGCTCGAGCCCGGCGTCCTCGACCACAAGCTCTACCTCCGCGGCGTCGGCACCGTGCTCGAGCGCACGGTCAAGGGCGGCGACGAGCTGAACGAGCTGGTGTCGCTGCGCCGCTAGGCGGCTGCGTGGGCTTCCTACGCAGTGTGCACTCCCATCGTCAGCGTGCCGAGGTAGCCCGCTCTCTGCTTGCGGATGCGGATCAGCGACCTCTGCCCGCCGTTGACGAAGATCGAGTCGTCGGTGTTCCGCGTCGTGCGGTTCGGCCGTCTGGTGTAGGGCGCGCGCCGGTAGACGCTGTCGGTCACGCTGTCGGCGAAGAAGATCTGGCCGGTGTGCACGACGTTGCCGGAGACGTGCACCTTGACGTGGATGTGGACCGTGCGGCCCTGGTACCAGCCGGGGTAGACGGTCTGGAAGGTCGCGATCCCGTTCGCATCGGTCCGCTGGATCCCGCGCATGAAGGTCCGGTTGCCGCTCCCGGCGCCGAAGCCGGAGTAGACGCCGCCCGCGTCGGCGTGCCAGATGTCGACCGTCGCACCCGGGATCGGCTTGCAGGTCGAGGCGTTCACGACCGCGAGGCGGAGCGTGAGCGCCGCGCCCGGGCGTCCCTCGGTGATGTTGCGGCGGAGCTTCTCGCCGGCGATGTAGTACGGGCCCTCAGTCAGCTCGGGTGCGAGCACGCAGCTGACGGCGCCCGAGGCGACGGCGGCGGGGCCGCCCTGGCCGGCGGCGTCGCCGGCCTTCCACCCGATGAGGGCCAGCGCGCCGCCGAAGAGGGTTAGGAGGGAGCGGCGGCGGGTGAGGCGAACGTCGTCCATCGGGGCCCACCGTAGCCGCGGTTCCTGAGAGGAACCTAGGAGAGCGTCGCGTCGAGCCACGCGACCGCCGCCGGCACGAGCCTGGGGTCGATGCTGTGGCCGACGTCGGACTCGTGGTACTCGACGTCGAGGCCGGCGGGCTGGAGCAGCTCCCGCGCCCGCCGGGCGAAGTCGACGGCCATGATCGGGTCGTTGCGGCCGTGGGCGACGAAGACACGGAGGCCTCGCCGGCCCGTGAGCTCCGGCTCCCACCCGTCGACGGTGGGGATGAAGCCGGAGAAGGCGAGGATGCCTGCCGGCACCGGCCGGTCGGCGCCGAGGCCGAGGGTGTAGCTCATCACCGAGCCCTGAGAGAACCCGCCGAGAACCGTCTCGGCCGGCCCCAGGCCGGTGCGCTCCCAGAGCTCGTCGTGGAACGCCGCGAGCTGCGGGTAGACCGCGTGAAAGGTGTCCGGATCGGGATAGCCGACGCGCGGCACGACGTACCAGTGGTAGCCGGGCGACCCCGGCAGCTGCAGCGGCGCCCTCGGCGTGACGGCGTGCAACCGCCGCTGCGGGTCGAGCACGTCCGCGATCGGAAGCAGGTCGTGCTCGTCGGCGCCGCGGCCGTGGTGGAGGACGAGCAGGCCGGCCGGAGGCCCGTCGGCCGGCCGCTCGCGGTAGATCAACTAGTGGACCGCGCCGGCGACGGCAGGCTCCTGCGCGGCCGCCGCCGGCGTCCGCAGCAGCGTGGCGCCCACCACGGCCGCCCCCAGCGCAAAGGCCGCACCGACGACGAACGCAAGGTGGTAGCCGCTCGTCAGCGCGCTCGGATCGTCCGCGCCACCGAGGCTGTCCGTCCGCCAATCGGCGAGGCTCGCGAGGACTGCGAGCCCGAGCGCGCCGCCCATCATGAAGGCGGTGTTGACGATCCCGGAGGCGAGGCCGGACTCCTCCGGCGCGACGTCACTCATCGCCGCCAGGAGCACTGGGTTGAACGCCATCCCCGCGCCGAAGCCGAGCAGGATCATGCTGGGCAGGACGTCGAGCGCGAAGTTCCCGTCCACCGGCGCCCGGGCGAACAGGAGCAGACCCACGGCCGCCAGGCCCAGACCGGCCGCGAGCGGCGGCTTGATCCCGAACCGCATCACGAGCTTCGCCGAGAGGCCGATCGAGAAGATCCCCATGATCACGTTCGCCGGCAGGAATGCGAGGCCGACCTGGAGCGGGCTGTAGCCGAGCACGAGCTGCAGGTAGAGCGCAGACAGGAAGAACCACGCGAACATGCCGCCCGCCCAGAGCACACCGACGACGTTCGAGGCCCAGATGTTCCGCAGCTTGAGGATGACGAGCGGCACGAGCGGCGCCGCCACCTTCGACTCGAGCACCAGGAACGTGGCCATCAGGGCGACTGCGGCGCCGAGCAGTCCGAGCGTCTGCGCCGACGTCCAGCCCTTGTCGTTCCCGTTCACGATCGCGTAGACCGCGAGCATCAGCGCCCCGGTCACGGTCAAGGCGCCGGCGATGTCGAGCCGGCCGCCCGCGCGCCCGGGGACGTCCGGCAGCAGGCGCAGCGTCAACACGAAGACGGCGACGCCGATCGGGACGTTGACCAGGAAGATCCAGTGCCAGCTGAGCAGGTCGGTCAGCACGCCGCCGGCCAGGACGCCGATGCTGCCGCCGCCGGCCATGACGAAGCCGAACACGCCCATCGCCTTCGTCCGCTCCCCGGGGTCGGTGAAGAGCGTCATGATCAGCGAGAGCGCGACGGCGGACACCACTGCGCCGCCGAGGCCCTGCACCGCCCGCGCCCCGATCAGCAGGCCCTGCGTGTTCGACAGACCGCAGGCGATCGACGCGGCCGTGAACGCGGCGATCCCGATCAGGAACAGCTTGCGCTGCCCGAACAGGTCGCCGAACCGGCCGCCGAGCAGTAGGAATCCGCCGAAGGTCAGCAGGTAGGCGTTCACCACCCAGGCGAGCGAGGTCTCCGAGAAGCCGAGGTCGTCGCGGATCGACGGCAGGGCGACGTTCACGATCGTCGCGTCGACGACGATCATCAGATCGCCCAGACAGAGGACGATCAGGGCGAGCCAGCGGGCGCGGGTGTCGGTGGTGGTCATTTCGCCTCCTTGGGTTTCTACCGGTTCGACCCCGGCCCGCGCCGGAACTCATCGCTCGTGGGGCGATGAGTTATCGCTCGCTCCGCCGTCTATCGGGGTACATGGCGACCGGAGCTCCGGAGACGCTCGCATTCGCCGTGCGCGGCCCGATCGCGCGCGAGGACCTGCCCGGGCTCTGCGAGCGCGTCTGCACCTTCTTCCGTGGCAATGCCGGCGGAGTCGTGCTGTGCGACGTCGCAGGGGTGGAGCCCGACGCGGTCACGGTCGACGCACTCGCACGCCTTCAGCTCGCGGCCCGCCGGCACGGGTATCAGGTGCGCCTGCGGCACGCGTCGGCGGAACTGGTCGAGCTCGTCGCCTTCATGGGGCTGACGGACGTGCTGCCCGACTAGCCGACCGCGATGCGCACGTCGGCGAACTGACCGCCGCCCCGGCCGCCCCGGGGCGGGACCGCGTTCGGGCTGCCGCGGTTGTGCGTGCCCTGGTTGCCTCCGGGGCAACCGGATGCCCAGAGGGATTCCCACCGGTCCGCGGTCTGGCCGTTCGAGAGCCTGACGCTCGAGTCGACCAGGGTGATCGTTCCCCGTGTGCCGACGCGACAGGCGCGGGTGTTGTTCGAGCTGACGATCT
This sequence comes from Gaiellaceae bacterium, assembly GCA_035274625.1. Lineage (GTDB taxonomy): Bacteria > Actinomycetota > Thermoleophilia > Gaiellales > Gaiellaceae > DATBLE01. The sequence continues at coordinate 21,615 of DATENZ010000117.1, read as the reverse complement.
GCGCCTGGAGCCGCAGGATCCGCGTCGCGGCGGTGTTCCTGATCAGCGCGCCCGCGAGAATGGCGGCCTGGAACCTCGAGAACCCGTAGCCGAACCTCCGCTGGTCGATGCTCGACCGGTGCGCGCTGCCACTCGTCGCGATCCGGTCTCTCGTGAGTCCTCCCGAGCCCTGGACACGCACCACCCCGAGCTGGAATCGCCGCAGCGTGACCGGTACGGCGTCGTTCGAGAAGCCCACGTACGAGAAGCGCACCGCGCCGGCCGGGCGCGGCGTCGTCGGCGTGGTGTTTGTGGTGCGCGTCGGCGGAGTGGTCGAGGTCGGGGTCGATCGGGGCTCGTTGCCTCCTCCCTGATAGGTCCACGTCGTCGTGAACCCGGTCCCGAACTGGGTCAGGCCCGTGATGTCGACCACCCGGCCGTCCGGCCGCATCCTCCCCGTGAACGTCCCCCCTCGCCGGGGCACGCCGGAGCCCCCGAGTACGAGAAGCTCGCGGTGAGATTGTCGGCAGAAACGGTTCCCGTGAGCACGACCCCGGTCGGGTTGCCGGTGCAGCCGGCCCGGCTCGTGCCCGTGACCGAGGAGCCGCTCTGAGTCAGGGTCGCGATCGCACCGGAGCCGTCGACCCACTGCCCCGTCCACGGATTCGGGGGCAGCGCGGCCGCCGAGCCGACGAGCGCAAAGCCGGCGGCGAGGCCGGCTGCGAGGGCTGCAGCCGCGCCGGACAGCGCCAGTAGCGGGCGCCGTATCCTCTTGCCAGTTCCGCCTGCCGCGTTCGTACCGCCGCGAGTATGTCCGGGAGCGCGCGCTCCGTCAACCGGAGCGCTACGACTCGAGCCGCGGCGGCAGGCCGAACAGCGGGAAGAGCTTCTCGGTCTCGAGGAAGAACGTCAGCTCGCCGATCCCGTCCTCGCCGACCTCGACCACCTGGAGCGCCCAGGGGTCGTAGCCGCTGCCCGAGTCGCTCGGCTTGTACTGGCCGAACGCGGGCGAGCCGTTCGCGGTTCCGGCGGGGATGACGCGCGAGCCGCGGCAGCCGAGACCGGGCCCGAACCACCAGGTGAAGATGTCGTCGCGGCCGCGCAGCCAGAGGTCGTACGGCGGCATCGACTGGATCGCGTCCTCGCGGATGACCGCGGTGAGCGCGTCGATGTCGTAGCGCTGGAAGGCGTCGACGTAGCGCTGGAGCAGCGCCGCGTCGGCCTCGGACGGATCGGCGGCGGCGGTGTCCGTCGCCGCGATCGTCGCGCGGGCGCGCTGGAGGGCGCTGTTCACGGAGGCGACGGTGGTGTCGAGCAGTTCCGCGACCTCGGTCGCCTTCCAGTGCAGCACCTCGGAGAGGATCAGCACGGCCCGCTGTCGCGGCGGCAGGTGCTGGAGGGCGGCGACGAACGCGAGCCGGATCGTGTCGCGCTCGACCGCGGTGTCGGCCGGGTCCGGGATCGGCTGGATCCACGTCACCTCGGTCGGCACGTTCAGGTTCTCGATCACCGGTGCTGCCGCCGGGCCGAGGTCCATCGGCCGGGCGCGGCGCTCGCGCCCTCCGAGCATGTCGAGGCAGACGTTCGTCGCGATCCGGTACAGCCACGACCGCAGCGAGGCGCGCCCCTCGAAGCTCTCGAAGCTCCGCCACGCCCGAAGCAGCGTCTCCTGGACCGCGTCCTCTGCCTCGAACGGCGAGGCGAGCATGCGGTAGCAGTACGCGTTCAGCTCCCGGCGATGGTCCTCGAGCCGCTGCTCGAGCTCGCCGGGCGCCACAGTGGGCTTAGGCTTGACGGAGCTCACCAGGAGCGGAGGCGCCGGCTTTGCCGGCGCCGGAGCGGGGCGATGCGCGATGACTCCTGCACGGCGCTCATCGTACGCGCCCGGCTGCGGGCTCCGCGGTGCTCAGCACGTATCGAAGGACCGGCCCATCGACTCGCCCGTCTCGAGCAGCGACTTCAGGTCGCTGAGGACGAACGGCCACCCGCCGCCCGTCTCCGGGAGCGCCCCGGTGACGTACGCCGCGGTGGCCGGCGCCTCGTCGAGCTCGTGGGTGACGGTCAGCCTCGTCACGCCCGTCAAGCCCGGCCCGGCGTCCTCGAGCTCGAACGTCAGCCGCGTCGGCGGCTCGGCGACCGTCTCCGGCGTGAAGAGCGCGTGCCAGGTCTGGACGAGCCGGCGCGGTGCCTCGGCCTCGACGACCTCGCCGTCGATGACCACCTCGGGCGACCCGTACGCCCTCATCGCGTCGTTTGCGAATCCCCGGTAGGCACCGCCCTCGTGCAGCTCGTACTCGGAGCGGCTCTGGTAGCCGTACTTGTCGTTGCGCGCGGGGTTGGTCAGCGCGTCCCAGACCGCCTCCGGCGTCGCCTTCACGTAGACCTGGTAGACCGCCGTCGCCACGCGTGTCTCGCTGATGGTGCTCACGTCGTCTCATTTCGGATCGTTGGCTTGCACGACCTCAGACCGCGCGGCCCGCGAAAACTCATCGCGAGCTTTTCCCGCGCTGCCGGCTGAGAGGACCCGCCGCTCGAGCTGATCGCGACGGTCGTCGCGTTCCTCGCCCGCGACACGCTCGGCGCGACGACCCTCAGGCTCTTCACGTCCTCGGAGGCTTCGGAGGGCTACGCGGCCCAGGTCGACCGGCTCGAGGCGGAGCCGGGCGTACGCCAGCAGCTGTAGCCGCGCCGTCGCGCCCGGAGGAATACGGGCACGATCCCGCTCGTAGACAGCGTGATGAGCTTCTCGGCTGGAAACAGCCTCACCCTTGCCGGCCTGCTGGCGGCGGCGGTCGTCCTGCTCCTGATCGCGCAGCGGCTCCGGGTCCCGTACCCGATCCTGCTCGTGCTCGGCGGGCTCGGCCTCGGGTTCGTCCAGTGGACGCCGCACATCGAGCTGGCGCCCGACCTCGTCCTGGTCGCCATTCTTCCGCCGCTCCTGTACGGGGCGGCGTTCTTCACGCCGCTGCGCGGGTTCAGGGCCAACGTCCGCGAGATCTCGCTGCTCTCGATCGGGCTCGTCCTGATGACGATGCTCGCCGTCGCAGCCGTCGCCCATGCCGCGATCTCAAGTCTCGACTGGCCGAGCGCGTTCGTCCTCGGCGCCATCCTCTCGCCCACGGATCCCGCGGCGGCGACCGCCCTCGCCCAGCGCGTCGGTTTGCCGCGCCGCGTCACTGCGCTGGTCGAAGGCGAGAGCCTCGTGAACGACGGCACGGCGCTCGTGGCGTACAAGTTCGCCGTCGCGGCCGTCGTCAGCGGCAGCTTCTCCCTGCCCGACGCCGCCGGCCGGTTCGTGCTGAACGTCGCCGGCGGGATCGCGGTCGGCCTGGCCGCCGGTTACCTCGTCCGCCAGGTGCGCCGCCGGCTCGACAACCCGCCGGTCGAGATCACGATCTCGATCCTGAGCGGCTACTTCGCCTACCTGCCGGCGCAGGCGGCGGGCGTCTCGGGCGTCCTCGCCGCGGTCACGATCGGCATCTACATGGGGTGGCACACGCCCGAGCTGACGAGCGTGCAGACCCGGCTCCAGGGCGTCGCCGTCTGGGAGGTGCTCTTCTTCCTCCTCAACGCGCTCCTCTTCGCCCTCGTCGGTCTCCAGCTCCACTCGATTCTCGACTCGCTCTCCGGCCAGTCGACGGCCGCCCTGATCGCCGACGCCGTGGTCGTGACGGCAACGGTGATCGGCGCCCGCTTCCTGTGGGTCTTCTGTACCGGCGTCGACCGCTCGTGGCGTGAGTCGACCGTGCTCGCGTGGTCGGGGATGCGCGGGGCGGTCTCGCTCGCGGCCGCGCTCGCCCTGCCGCTGACCACGGATGCCGGCGCGGCGTTCCCGGACCGCAACCTGCTCGTGTTCCTGACGTTCGCCGCGATCCTCGGCACCCTCGTCGTCCAGGGCCTGACCCTGCCCGGTCTGCTGCGGCTGCTCGCGCTCGAGGACGACGGGCTGGCCGAGAAAGAGGATGCGAAGGCGCGCATCCACGCCGCGGAGGCGGCGCTGGCGCGCCTCGAGGAGCTCGTCGACGAGGAGTGGGTCCGGGAGGACACCGCGGAACGCCTGCGCGGCGTCTACAACTTCCGCCGCGACCGGTTCCGTTCTCGCTTCGACCCCGACGGGGACGGGTCGCTCGAGAGCCGCTCCGCCGACTACCAGCGCCTCCGGCGCGAGCTGCTCGAGGCCGAGCGGCAGGCGGTCGTCGCGCTGCGCCGCAGCGGCCGGATCGACGACGACGTTCTGCGCCGGGTCTTCCGCGACCTCGACCTCGAGGACGCTCGACTCGACATGTAGCGTGCGGCGTACGCCCGCGCCAAGGAGGGCACGACGGCCGCCCCAGCCTGCACCCACCTCGACCAGATCCACGTCACGGAGCTCCCCGTGCCGATCGCCGGCTGCGAGGAGTGCCTGACGATCGGTGGGCGCTGGCTCCACCTCCGGATGTGCGAGACGTGCGGGAAGATCGGCTGCTGCGACTCGTCGCCGAACAAGCACGCGAGTCGGCACGCGAGCGACGACGGTCATCCGATCGCGCGGTCGGCGGAGCCGGGCGAGGACTGGAGCTGGTGCTACGTGGACGAAGTCGCGTTCGTCGTCGGCTGATGCAGCCCCTGCCGCCGCTCCCGCTCGAGGACTGGGAGCCGACCAAGACGACGCTGCATCTCTGGGCGCAGATCGTCGGCAAGGTGAGGATGGCGACGTCGCCGCCGCGGAACCACTGGTGGCACGTGCCGCTGTATGTGGACATCAACGGCCTGACGACGCGCCGGCTCCATTCGACGGCCGGCACGGCGTTCCAGATCCGGTTCGACTTCGCCGGCCACCGGCTCGTGGTCGAGACACTCACTGCGGCGGAGGCGTTCGACCTCCACGACGGGCTCTCGGTGGCGGAGTTCGACGAGCGGCTGCACCGAACGCTGCGCGGGCTCGGGCTCGACGTCGCGATCGTCGAATCGCCGTTCGGCCTTCCCACGACGACGCCGTTTCCGGACGACCGCGCCCACTCCGCGTACGACCCGGGCGCGATCGAGCGGCTCTGGCGGATCCTCGACTGGAGCGACCACGTGCTCGAGGAGTTCAGCGGCTGGTTCTGCGGCAAGACGAGCCCGGTCCACCTCTTCTGGCACTCGTTCGACCTCGCGGTAACGCGCTTCGGCGGCGGCCGAGCGCCCGATCTGCCGGAGGCCGACGCCGTCACCCGCGAGGCGTACACGCACGAGGTCGTCTCGTTCGGTTTCTGGGCGGGCGACCAGAACACGCGCGAGCCGGCCTACTACTCGTACACGGCACCGGAGCCCGAGGGGCTTCGCCGGCGCTCGCTCCAGCCGGAGCAGGCGTCGTGGCTCGAGTACGGCCACGGAACGCTCGCGATCCTCCGCTACGAGGACGTCCGAGCCGCGGCCGATCCGCGCGCGACGCTGCTCGCGTTCCTCGAGAGCGCGTACGAGGCAGGCGCCGGCGCGGCGGGCTGGGACCTCGACGAGCTGCGCTCCTCCTGGTGCCCGCCCCGGCCGCAGCCGGCGCAGCTCCTCGGAGAATGACGCGCCGCCAGCGGCTGACGCTCGTCGCCGCCATTCTCGGCTCCGGGGTCGCGACGATCGACGGATCGATCGTCAACGTCGCGCTGCCGGCGATCGAGCGCGACCTCGGCGGAGGCCTCCCGTCGCAGCAGTGGGTCGCGAACGCCTACCTGCTCGCGCTCGGATCCCTGATCCTGATCGGCGGCTCGCTCGGGGACATCTACGGCGAGCGTCGGATCTTCGCTATCGGCGTCGGCGCCTTCGGAGCCGTCTCGGTTGCCTGCGCACTCGCGCCGACGATCGAGGTCTTGATCGCGGCGCGGGCACTGCAGGGCGCGGCCGGTGCGCTCCTCACCCCCAGCTCGCTGGCGATCATCATCCGAGCCTTCGCCCCGCGAGAGCGCGCCGCCGCGATCGGCATGTGGACGGCCTGGGGCGGCATCGCGTCCGTGCTCGGTCCGCTGGTCGGCGGCCAGATCGTCGACACCGTCTCCTGGCGCTGGATCTTCGCGCTCAACGTCCCGCTTGTCGCCGCGACGCTCGCGCTCGTCCTCGCGGCGGTGCCGCCGCAGACGCGTACCGTCCACCGCCGCGTGGACGTCACCGGTGCGGCCCTCTGCGTCCTCGGCCTGGGCGGCGTCGTCTTCGCGCTGATCGAGCAGCCGCGCCGCGGCTGGGCGAGCCCGCTGATCATGGTCCCGCTCGCCGCCGGCGCAATGCTCTTCGCGCTCTTCCTGCTCCACGAGCGGCGGACGCCCGAGGCGATGCTGAAGCTCGAGCTGTTCGCGCGCCGGAACTTCTCCGTCGGCAACCTCGAGACCGTCGCGATGTACGCCGGCCTCTCGATCCTCTTCTTCTTCCTCGTCATCTTCCTGCAGCAGGTCGCCGGCTACAGCGCCCTGCACGCGGGGCTGACGACGCTCCCCGTGACGCTCGTGATGTTCGTGCTCTCACGGCGCTTCGGCGCGCTCGCCGACCGGTACGGGCCGCGCCTCTTCATGGGTGCCGGTCCGCTCGTCGCCGCCGCCGGGATCCTGCTCCTGCTCAGGGCCGGGAGGCACACGGCGTACTGGAGCGATCTCTTCCCGGCGCTGCTCGTCTTCGCGGCCGGCCTCTCGATGACGGTCGCCCCGCTGACCGCGACGGTGCTCGCGGACGCGGACGAGACCGACGCCGGCATCGCCTCCGCGATCAACAACGCGGTTGCGCGTGTCGCCGGTCTCATCGGCGTCTCCGTCGTCGGCGTCGTCATCGCGAGCCGGCTCGCCGGCGACAACTTCGGCGCGAATGCGGCATCGGTGCGGGCGTTCCACGAGGCGCTGGTCATCTGCGCGGCGCTCGTCGCGGCCGGCGGGCTTGCAGGACTGCTCGGGATCGTCAATCCGCGGCGCAGGGTCGGAGCCGAGCGTTGTTCCGGTGGGCAACTCCTGGGAGGGCCGCAGCCGCCGCCGGCGCGCCCCGATGAGTTTCGGCCCGCGGTGCCGTCTTCACCGGCATGACCGACCGTGAAAGGAGAGCGTAATGGGCAAGCTCGTCGTATCCGAGTTCGTGACCGTCGACGGCGTGATGGAGGATCCGGGCGGTGCCGAGGGCTTCGAGCGGGGCGGCTGGGCGTTCCAGTTCGAGCGCGGCGCGGAGGGGGACAAGTTCAAGCTCGACGAGGCGCTCGCGGCGGATGCGCTCCTCCTCGGGCGGAAGACCTACGAGGGCTTCGCCGCCGCCTGGCCGTCGCGCACGGACGAGGCCGGCTTCGCCGACAAGATGAACTCGATGCCGAAGTTCGTCGTCTCGACGACGCTGCGCGATCCGGAGTGGAGCAACTCGACCGTGATCGGCGCCGACCTCGCCGGCGAGGTCGAGACGCTGAAGGAGCAGTTCGAGACGATCCTCGTCTACGGCAGCGGGCAGCTCGTGCACGCCCTGCTGCAGCACAAGCTGGTCGACGAGCTCGTCCTGATGGTGTTTCCGGTGCTGCTCGGGAGCGGGAAGCGGCTCTTCGCCGAGGGCCTCGACCGGGCCGGATTCGACGTCGTCGAGACGACGCCGATGGGTCAGGTCGTGACGCTGATCCTCCGGCCGGCGGCCGAGGCGAGCTGATCAGACGTCGTCGCGGACGCGCGAGACGAGCTTCCACGCCGTCGGCAGCGCCGCCGCGGCGAGGTAGAGCTTGAACGTGTCGCCGGGGACGAACGGATAGAGCCCGTACTCGAGCGTCTTCTCGAGGTTCGTGTTCAGGACGACGGCGAGCCACGGCAGGCCGACCAGGTAGACGATCACGTTCCCGGTCAGCATCGCGCCGACCGACGACGAGAAGCGCCGGTCCCAGCCGCGCTCGGCGAGGAAGCCCGTCACCGCCGCCGCGAGCACGAACCCGACGATGTAGCCGCCGCTCGCGCTCGTGATCACGTTCCAGCCCGAGTCGTGGTGGGCGTAGATCGGCGCGCCGGCAACGCCGAGCCAGAGATAGAGCATCAGGCTGGCCGTGCCGCGCAGGGAGCCGAGCGACGCGCCGACGAGCACGACCGCGAACGTCTGGCCCGTGATCGGCACCGGAGTGAACGGAAGCTTCACCGAGATCTGCGCCGCGCCCGCGACGAGGCCCGTTCCCGCGAGGACGAGGAGAGCGTCCGTGACCAGGCTCGCGCGCGGGAAGGCGGCGAGGCGGAGCGTGGCGGTCTGGGAGTTCATGCGGCGGCGCCGATTATCTCACTGCGTGCCGAAGAAGCTCAGCAGCTCGGCGAGCGTCTCCTCCGGCGCCTCCTCGGCGAGGAAGTGGCCGCAGTCGATCGCCCGCCCGCGCACGTCGCCGGCCCAGCCGCGCCAGATCTCGAGGACGTCGTCGTACAGCTCGGGCAGCTTCCCGCGGCCGCCCCAGAGCACGAGCACGGGGCAGTCGATCCGCTTCGAGCCACGCTCCGCCTCGTCCAACTCGAAGTCGTAGGTCGCTCCCGCGCGGTAGTCCTCGCACATCGCGTGGATCGTCTCCGGCCGGCGGGCGCAGCGCAGATAGTCCTCGAGCGCCTCGGGCGCGAAGAGCTCTCGCGCCTGGTAGCGCTGGCGGAAGTAGAACGCGTCGGGGTCCGCGCCGATCATCCGCTCCGCGAGCGGATGCGGCTGGGCGAGGAAGAACCAGTGCCAGTAGGCGAGACCGAAGCGCATGTCGCCGAGCCGGAAGGCGTCGCCGGTCGGGACGATGTCGAGCACGGCCAGCCGCTCGACCCGCTCCGGGTGGTCGAGCGCGAGCCGGTAGGCGCAGCGCGCGCCGCGGTCGTGCCCGCAGACGGAGAACCGCTCGAAACCGAGCCGCCGCATCAGCGCGACCTGGTCGCGCGCCATCGCCCGCTTCGAGTACGGCTCGTGGTCCGGCGTCGTCTCGGGCTTCGAGCTCTCGCCGTAGCCGCGCAGGTCGGGTGCGACGACGGTGAACCGTTCGGCGAGCGCCGGCGCGACCGCGTGCCACATCACGTGGGTCTGCGGGTGGCCGTGCAGGAGCAGGAGGGGCGGGCCGCTCCCGCCGTGGCGGACGCGGAGCGCCGCCTCGCCGACGTCGACGTGCTCCAGCTCGAACCCGGGGAAGAGGCCGGCCACCCGGCCATTCTCTGTGACAAGATCGCCGCGTGCCCGCTCGCGTTCGCGTGGACCACTGCGTGCTCGCCGTCTCGGACTGGGAGCGCTCGAACCGGTTCTACGCCGACGTGCTCGGCGCCGAGCTGGTGGAGCTCTCGTACGGCCGCTTCGCGTACCGCTTCGGCGAGCAGCAGCTGAACGTGCACGGACCGGGCTCGACGCCGCATCCACGCGCGGCCGATCCGGTGCGGCCTGGCAACTCCGACCTCTGCTTCGTCTGGCCCGGCCCGGCCGAGGACGCAGCTCGCCACCTCGAGGAGCACGGCGTCCGCGTCGAGGAGGGACCGGTCGAGCGGCAGGGAGCGGGCGGCACCGGACAGAGCGTCTACTTCCGCGACCCCGACGGGAGCCTGCTCGAGCTCATCTCCTATGAGTAAGGCGCTCGTCACGGGGGGCGCATCGGGGATCGGTGCCGCCACCGTCCGCCGCCTCCGCCGCGACGGGATGCTCGTCGCCGCGCTGGACGTCGACAGCGCGCGGCTCGCGGGGATCGACGCCGAGGCGCACGTCGTCGCGGACGTGACCTCCGAGGAGGACGTCGGCCGAGGCGTGGACGAGGCGGCGGCCGCGCTCGGGGGTCTGGACGTCGTGGTCGCCTGCGCCGGTGTCGCGGGCCGCGGCACGGTCGCCGAAACGCCCCTCGACGAGTGGGAGCGCGTGTTCTCCGTCAACACCCGCGGCGTCTACCTCACGGCCAAGGCGGCGATCCCGCACCTGCGCGAGGCAGGGGGCGGCGCTCTGGTCGTGGTCGCCTCGCAGCTGGGACTCGTCGCGGCGGCCGACGCGGCCGCCTACTGCGCCTCGAAGGGCGCGGTGGTGCAGCTCACCCGCGCGATGGCCGTCGACCACGGTGTCGAAGGGATCAGGGTCAACTGCGTCTGCCCCGGCCCGACGGCGACGCCGCTGCTCGACGAGTACTTCAAACTGTCGGCAGACCCTGGGCGCGAGCAGGCACGCTATGCGGACGCCCAGGTGCACGGCCGGTTGATCGAGCCCGAGGAGGTCGCGGACGCGATCGCCTACCTCGCTTCACCCGGCGCGAGCTCGACGATGGGCGCGGCGCTCGTCGTCGACGGCGGATATTCGATTCGGTAAGGAGAGGACATGGCAGTCATCACGGGGAAGGACGAGGAACTTCTGATCGGGGGCCGCTGGGTCGCGGCCGAGTCGGGCGGGCGGTTCGACGTGACGAATCCGGCGAGCGGCGAGACCGTCGGTACCGTCCCGGACGCCTCCGAGGACGAGGTGCGGGCTGCGATCGACGCGGCGGCTGACGCACTGGAGGGCTGGAAGTCGCTCGCGGCGATCGAGCGCGCGCGCATCCTCCGCCGCTCCGCGGACGTGATCCGCGAGCGCAAGGAGGAGATCGCGGCCGTGATGACGGCCGAGCAGGGGAAGCCCCTGGCCGAGGCGACGGGAGAGGTGGACTACGCCGCGAGCTTCCTCGAGTGGTTCGGCGGCGAGGCCGAGCGCGTGTACGGCGAGGTCGTCCCGGCGGCCAATCCCGCCAACCGGGTGCTCGTCCTGCGGCAGCCGGTCGGCGTCGTCGCGGCGATCACGCCTTGGAACTTCCCCGCCGCGATGATGACCCGGAAGCTCGGCCCGGCGATGGCCGCGGGTTGCACGAGCGTGGTCAAGCCCGCCAGCGCGACGCCGCTGACGGCGGCGCTCGTCCTGCGCGCGATCGAGGACGCGGGCGCCCCTCCCGGCGTCGTCAACCTCGTCACCTCGCGCTCGTCGGGGATGGTCGCCGAGACGATCTTCTCCGACCGCCGCGTCCGCAAGATCTCGTTCACGGGCTCGACGGAGGTCGGGAAGGAGCTGATCCGCCTCTCCGCCAACCAGGTCAAGCGGCTCTCGCTCGAGCTCGGCGGGCACGCGCCGTACCTGATCTTCGACGACGCGGATCTCGACCAGGCGGTCGACGGGCTGATCGCATCGAAGTTCCGCAACGCCGGCCAGACCTGCGTCTGCGCCAACCGCACCTACGTGCAGAGCGGCGTCTACGACGAGTTCGTGCAGCGGGTCGCCGACAAGGTGACGCGGATGGTCGTCGGCCCCGGCGACCAGCCGGGCGTGAACATCGGGCCGCTGATCGACGAGCGCGGCGTCGACAAGGCCGACCAGCACGTGCGCGACGCGATCGAGCGCGGGGCGCGCCTCGTCGTCGGCGGCGAGCGGCTGAGCGAGGGTGAGTACGCCCGCGGCAGCTTCTACGCGCCGACGGTGCTCGAGGGCGTCACGCCCGACATGCTGATCTGCACGGAGGAGACGTTCGGGCCGGTCGCCGGGATCTCCCGCTTCGAGACCGAGGAGGAGGCGATCCGGCTCGCGAACGACTCCGTCTACGGGCTCTGCGCGTACTTCCACACGCGCGACTACGCGCGGCTCATGCGGGTGGCCGAGAAGCTCGACTACGGGATCGTCGGCGCGAACGCCGGGATCATCAGCGCTCCGAACGCCCCGTTCGGCGGCGTCAAGGAGTCGGGCTACGGCCGCGAGGGCGGCTCGGTCGGGATCGACGAGTACCTCGACGTCAAGTACGTCCTCGTCGCGGACGTGGGCCTGTAGGAGGCGGCTAGAAGGCGAGCGAGACGCCGCCGTCGACGAGGAGGACCTGCCCGTTCACGTAGGCGGCCTCCTCGCTGGCGAGGAAGAGGAACGCGTGCGCGATGTCCTCCGGCCGGCCGGTTCGGCGAACGGGGACGCGGGAGGCGAAGTCGCGCACGCCCTCCGGCCCGAGCGAGTTGACCGGGTCGAGGCTCTGCGGCGTCTCGATCAGGCCCGGCGCGATCGCGTTCGCCGTGATCCCGTGCGGGCCGAGCTCGACAGCGAGCGTGCGGACGAGGCCGACGAGCCCTGCCTTCGCGGTCGTGTAGTGCGCGTGCTCCGCCCAGCCCTGGAACGCCCCGGCGATCGAGCTCGTCGCCAGCAGCCGCCCCCAGCCGGCCCCGATCAGGTGCGGCATCGCGGCGCGGAAGCAGCGGAAGACGCCGGCGAGATCGACCTGGAGCAGCGTGTTCCACCGCTCGTCGTCGAGCTCCGGCGACGGGACGAGGCGCGCGATCGCCGCGTTCGCGACCACGACGTCGAGCCGGCCGAGCTCCTCGACGGCTCGGGCGACCAGCGCGTCGACCGACGGAGTGTCGGACACATCGACCTCGACGACGAGGCACCGCCGCCCCGCTCCCTCCACCGCCGCGCGGGTCGGCTCGACGTCGTGCGGGTCGGACGGGTACCAGCCGGCGACGACGTCGGCGCCGGCCTCGGCGAACACCCGCGCCGTCGCGGCGCCGATCCCGGAGGCGGCACCGGTGACGAGCGCGACTCTGCCGTCGAGCCTGAACACGGCTAGCGCGAGAGCAAGACGACGCCGCCGACGACGAGAGCCGTACCGATCCCGCGCACGACCGTGATCTTCTCGGCCAGGAACAGCGCAGCCCCGATCAGGGTGATCACCGGATACGCCGAGGATGCGGGCAGCACCTGGTTCGCCGCGCCCTTGCTCAGCGCGTTGAACAGGAGGATCAGGGCGGAGGACATCGCGAACGCCGTGACCGCCCCCCACGCGCTTCCGACTCCGCTCGGGAACCTCGTGCCGTTGAAGATGACGAGGATCGCCGAGAACACGATGTACGCGATCGGAACCCAGAGCACGAGCTGCTCCCAGGTGATCGTCCGGAGCGCCAGCTTCGCGGTGACGCCGCCCGCGCCGAGAACGACGATGTAGCCGAGCGTCGGAACGATCCAGCCTGCCATCACACGCTCTCTCGACCCCTCACGCCGCATCGACGGACACCGCGCTCAATTATCTCGCGTCCCTGAGCCGCGCGGTCTCGGCTGCGTCGACCTCGTAGAGCGCCGCGTCCTCGTCGACGACGACGACCGCGACGCGATACACGTCGCGGGCCGCCTCGATGCTGACGAAGCCGTCGATCACGTCCTCGAGCACCCACTCGGGCGGGCGCGTGGCCGGATCGCGCCAGCCGCCACCTCCGCCCTCCCAGAACCGGATCACCGCCCCCTTCCGCGCTTGAACCCCGGATCGCATCACACCGACCTCGAACTCGTCCGGACCTCCCCAATCGTGGATCAGCCCGCTGCCGAGCGCCGTCTGCCCGCCCTCCCAGCCCCACACCGGCTCGACGCCCCGACTGCCGAGAACGGACAGCGTCGCGTCGCCGTGCGTGAGCTCGAAGTCGCGCGTCACGCCCATCCCGCCGCGGTGCTGCCCGGCGCCCGCCGAGTCCGTGATGAACTCGTAGCGGTGCGTCAGGATCGGGTAGACGCGCTCCTGCACCTCGACGGGCTCGTTCCGCGTCCCCGAGGCGTACAGGCTGATCGCCGTGTGATTGTCCTTCTTGCCGGGCCGCGCGCCGTAGCCGCCCTCCTTCCAGATGTACATGACGAAGTCGCGGCCGTAGCCCTCGCGCGAGTCGAACCCGCCGACGACCATGTTCGTCATGTTCCCGGAGCACGCCATCGAGCGCTCGGGTAGCACCTGCAGGTAGCACCCGAACACACACGCGCAGATCACCTCGTACGAGGTCGCGAACGCACCGGAGATTGGCCGCGGGAACTGGGCGTTCGTCACGAGCCCCTCCGGATTGACGACGTCGATCGCGTTGTAGATCCCTTCGCTCGCCGGGACGTGCGGGAAGATCGCCTTCGTCGCGACGACGAGCGCCGACTGCGCCATCGACCGCGTGGAGTTGACCGCGCCGATCGCCTCCGGGTCGCTGCCGGACAGGTCGTACGTCGCCCGGTCGCCGTCGATCGTGATCGCAACGCGGATCCGGACCGGCGTCTTCCGGTCGCCCATCGGGTCGAAGTCGATCGCGTCCTCGAACCTGTACGTGCCGTCCGGGAGCTTGCGGAACTCCTCCCGGAGGAGCGCCTCCGAGTAGCGGATCAGCTCGTCCATCTCACGTGAGATCAGCTCGACGCCGTACTTGTTCATCAGCGCTTGCAGCCGCGTGTCGCCCGTCCGGCAGGAGGCGATCTGCGCGAAGACGTCGCCCTGCGTGGTCTCGGGCACGCGCACGTTGCGGAGGATGAACCGCAGCACCTCCTCGTCGAGCTCGCCCTCGCGCACCAGGTGAATCGGCGGGATGTAGAGCGCCTCGCCGTAGGTCGACGGCGCCTCGGCGTGGAAGCTGCCGGGCACCGGCCCACCCGCGTCCGACCAGTGCGCGGAGTTCTGGACGAACGCGACCAGCGTCCCCTCGCGGTAGACGGGCATGATCGTGCGCACGTCCTGGCAGTGCGTCCCGCCGAGGAACGCATCGTTCATGATGAAGATGTCGCCCTCGTGGATCGCGTCCCTGCCGACCCACGAGATCACCGCCTTGACCGTGTGCGGCAGCGTCCCGACGTGCGCCGGCAGATCCTCCTTCCCCTCGGCGACCATACGCCCGTCCGGGTCGCAGATCGCGGCGCTGAAGTCGCGGCCCTCGCTGACCACGAGCGAGTGGCCGACGCGCTCGAGCATCAGCCCCATCTCGTCGACGATGCTCATGAACGCGTTCCGGAGCACCTCGAAGGTGATCGGGTCGATCCGGCCGGCGCCCGGAGCGCTCACGAGTCCCGCCGCTCCAGCGCGATGACGATGTTGCCGACGTCGTCGACGCGGCCGCGCATGCCGGGAGCGAGGACGAGGGTCGAGTCGAGCTCCTCGACCACGCACGGCCCCTCGACTGCATCGCCCGGCGCGAGACGAAGACGGTCGACGACGCGTGTCTCCACCCACTCCGCCGCCCCGAAATGCACCGGCCGCTCGCGGTCCGGCGAAGATTCTCGCGTCTTCCCCTCGGCGTAACGCACGGTCCGCAGGTCGGGCTTCTCCCGCCTCCCCCGCGCCGCGACGCGCAGCGTGGACGTCTCGACCGGAGCGTCCGCGTGCGAGTAGCGGTACTGGCGCAGGTGCTCGTCGTGGAACGCCGACACCGCCTCGGCGATGCCGGGCTCCGTGATCTCGGGCAGCGGCACCGTCACCGAGTGGAGCTGGCCGATGTAGCGGAGGTCGACCAGGCGCTCGACCGCGATGTCCGCGCGGTCGACGCCCTGCCGCTCCAAGCTCGAGACGACGCGCTCCTCCATCTCGCGGTAGACGCCCGCCAGGTCGTCGAGATCGAGCTGGTCGCGCCGCTGGACGTACGCCCACGAGAAGTCGTCGAGCGGGTCGACGTGCAGGAGCCCCATTGCGCTCGTCACGCCCGGGTACGGCGGGACGATCACCTCCGGCATCTGCAGCTCGAGCGCGAGGTCGACGGCGTGGAGCGGCCCGGCGCCGCCGAAGGCGACCAGGCTGAGCTCTCGCGGGTCGTAGCCTCGCTCGACCGTGACGAGGCGGATCGCCTCGACCATGTTCGCGTTGGCGATGCGCAGGATCCCCTCGGCCGCCTCCTCGACGGAGAGGCCGAGCGGATCGGCGATCCGTGCCCTGATCGCCTCGCGCGCGCGATCGACGTCGAGCCGCATCCGGCCCTCGAGGAAGAGGTCGTTCGAGACGCGCCCGAGGACGAGATGCGCGTCCGTGTTCGTCGGCTCCGTCCCGCCGCGCCCGTAACAGGCCGGGCCAGGGTCGGCGCCGGCGCTCTGCGGGCCGCTGCGCGGGTACCCGGCCGGGTCGAGCCAGGCGATCGACCCGCCGCCGGCGCCGATCGAGATCACGTCGATCGACGGGAAGCGGATCGGCATTCCCCACTCGAGGTCGAACGACGTCGTCAGCCGCGGCCGGCCCTCGAGGACGACGCCGATGTCGGCGCTCGTCCCGCCCATGTCGAGGCACACCACGTCCTGCCGATCGGCCGACGCCGCGACCGCGGCGCCCGCGATCACGCCGGCGGCCGGACCGGAGTTCAGCGTCTTGACCGCCACGCCCTTGGCGTAGTCGGTCGTCATCGTCCCGCCGCCGTTGTGCATGACGAGCACGACGTCCCTGCCGAAGCCGCCCTCCGCGAGGCGCTCCTCGAGCGCGTCCATGTAGGTGCGCAGCACCGGCGCGCAGTACGCGTTCGCGACCGTCGTCGCGGTGCGCTCGAACTCGGGCGGCTCCGGGAGGATGTCCGTCGAGAGCGAGACGTCGAGCTCCGGCAGCTCCTCGCGGAGGATCTCCCGCACGCGGCGCTCGTGAGCCGGGTTCATGTGGGCGTTGATCAGGCAGACGCCGACCGACGCGAGGTTCCGCGCGCGGATCTTCCGCGCCACGTCCCGGACGGACTCCTCGTCGAGGGGCGTCACGACGCCGCCCGAGTAGTCCACCCGCTCGCCGACCTCGAGGCGGTGGCGGCGCGGTACGAGCGGCGCCGGGGGGTCCCAGAGGATGTCGTACAGCTCTTCGCGGTTTGCCCGCCGGATCTCGAGCACGTCGCGGAACCCTCGCGTCGTGACGAGCGCCGTCGGCGCACCGGTCTTCGTGATCACCGCGTTCGTCGTCACCGTCGTCCCGTGGAAGAGCGTGCCGACGTCCGCGGGCACGAGCCCGAGGGCCTCGACGCCCTCGACGACGCCGACGTCGAAGTGCGGCGGCGTCGAGGGCACCTTCGCCACGCGCGCTTCACCGTCGCTGCTGAGGGCGAAGACGTCCGTGAAGGTGCCGCCCGTGTCGCAGCCAACGATCCAGGTGCCGTTGACCCCGCTCACCCGGCGATCAGCAGGCGGCGATCTCGGCGAGGACCCTGGCGGAGATCTCGAGCACTCGGACCACGTCCTCCTCCGAGTGCGCAGCCGAGGTGAACCCCGGGTGCGACGGCGCCATGTAGACCCCGCCGAGCAGGAGGCCGAGCGAGAACGCACGCGCCTGCGCGCGATCCGCGGTGATCGAGTCCCGGCGCGTCCTGATCGGCCGGTCGGTGAACGCAAGGCCGAGCCAGGAGCTGATCCCGGTCACCTGCGCTGCGAGCCCGACGTCGTCGACGATCTGCCGCCACCCGGCGCGGATCGCCTCGGCGCGCGCGTCGGCGACCGCGATCGCATCGGTCTGGTCGAGCTCCCTGAGCATCGCGAGGCCGGCGGCCATCGTCGGCGGCGCGCCGGAGAACGTGCCCGACTGGAAGATCGTCTCCGAGGCATGGGGGTCGCCGGGTCGCGGCTTGACGACCGCCTCCATCACGTCGCGGCGACCGCCGAAGACGCCGATCGGGAATCCGCCGCCGGTCGCCTTGCCGAAGCAATGCAGGTCCGGCGCGAAGCCGAAGTGCGCCGCGGCGCCGCCGATGCCGAGCCGGAAGCCGGTGATCACTTCGTCGAAGATCAGGAGCACCCCCCGCTCCCACGTCAGCTCGCGCAGGGCGCGCAGGAACTCGGGATCGGGCTCCTCGCCGCCGAGGTTCGAGAACGGGACCGGCTCGAGGATGATCGCCGCCAGGTCGTCGGCCGCCTCGCGGACGACCGGAGCGACGACGTCGATGTCGTTCCAGGGGAGGACGACGACGTCGTCCAGGACGCCGCGCGTGATCCCGGCGCCGTCCGCGACGGCCTCCGGGCGGTGCTCCGAGCCCGCGACGTGCGCGCCGCTGACGAGCGCGGCGTCGTGCTGGCCGTGGTAGTGCCCCTCGAAGCGGGCGATGCGCGACCGCCCGGTGAACGCGCGCGCCGTCCGCAGCGCCATCATCGTCGCCTCGGTCCCGGTGACGACGAAGCGCATCACCTCCATGCTCGGCACGAGGCGCGAGATCGTCTGCGCGAGCTCGACCTCGAGCGGCGTCGCGATCGCGAGGCTGGTCCCCCGCGCGACGACGTCGCGGACGGCATCGACGACGGCGTCCGGCGAGTGGCCGAGAGAGTTCGGCCCGAAGCCCATGATCAGGTCGACGTAGTCGTTGCCGTCCACGTCCGTCAGGTGCGCGCCTTTCGCCTCGCGCACGTAGAAGGGCTGCCACGCCTTGAAGTGCGAGCTGACGCCGCCGGCCAGGACCTGCTCCGCCTCGGCGCGGAGGGCGTGCGAGCCCGGCGTCCGCTCGGCGAGCTGCTCGAGGTACTGGGCGGTCAGCCCGTCGATCGTTGTCGCCACCGTCGCCATCAGCTGCGCTCCTTTCTCGGCACGACGTAGTCGCGGTACAGCTCCTCGCACGCGGGTCCGCAGAATCGCCGCTCCTCCCCCTCGACGTCCACCACCCACAGCTGCTTGGCGACCACCTGGCCGCAGCAGTCGCAGGGAGTGACGACCGTCTCCCAGATCTGCGGGGCGAGCGGCCGCCACGTGCCGGCGGCGCTACGAGCCATGCTCCGAGCCGAGCGGACCCTCGCCGCCGGGGTAGCAGAAGGAGATCGACGGCGAATAGAACCCGAACGTGACGTGCAGGGGGTCGGCGGGGCGCAGCGCCTGGAGCGACTCCGGGCCGGCGCCGAGGAAGTCGACCGACTCGACCTGGAACGTCTCCGCCGCGTCCATCACGAACGGGTAACGGCCGCTGACGAGCTGCCCGTCGACGCGGGTGACGTACCGCAGCTGGCCGGTGACGTGGCCGGGAGTTCCGAGCTCGACGCGCGCCGTCGTCCGGATCGCCGGCTCCCCGTCGAGGACGGTCGTGGCGACGAGCCCGCCGGCGTCCAGGTCGAGCTCCGTCTCGCCGCTACCGGCGGGAACGCCGTGCGCCGCCGCGTACCGGATCATGTTCTCCGACGAGTCGAAGTAGTGCGTCCACCAGCGGCCCGGCGTCCCGTCCTCGGTGTCGAGTCCGGCGAGGTCGACGCCGAGGTACGTGAGCGAGTACGCCCCGAACCCCTCCTCGGAAGCGGCGTTCGAGGTCTGCCCGGCGTCGTCGACGACGTACTGGTTCATGAACACGGGCGACCCCGCCGCCGCCTCGAGCTCGTCCGGCACGAGCGCCGCCGCCGCGTCCGGGTCCGCCGGCAGCCAGACGAGGTAGAGCATCCGCGCGCCGACGATCAGCTGCGGGGCGTGCAGGGCCATGCGGGCAGCCTACGAGGTGGCGCCGTAGATTTCACGCGCAGCGCTCGCCGAGACGAAGCCCTGCTCGACGTCCTCGGCGACGCGCTCCCGGTCGCGCTCCCGTGCGTCCCCGTAGCCGCCGCCGCCCGGCGAGGCGATCAGTACCTCGTCGCCCTCGGTCAGCAGGATGTTCGTGAACTTCGACGGCGAGACCGTGCCGAAGACCTCCGAGAACGTGCGGAACTCGGTGTCGCCTGCGCGCTTGACGAGGATCGCAGCCTGGTTGCCCTTCTGGCCGCCGTCGAGCCCGTAGGCGCCGAACCCCGGCTTCGTGCGGTCGAAGAGGGCGTTGACCGTCACCTGCGCGCCCTGCCCGACCCTCAGGATGCGGCGCGTGCCGAGCCCGCCGCGCATCCGGCCCGCACCGCCCGAGTCCCGGATCAGCGAGTACTCGAGCACCCGCAGCGGGTAGCGGGTCTCGAAGATCTCGACCGGCGTGTTGCGGCAGTTGCCGTTCTTGACAACGATGGCGTCGTTGCCGTCGTCGTAGGACTTCGCGCCCCAGCCGCCCCCCTCGAGGTGGTAGTTGGCGTAGTAGTCGCCGGTGCGCGGGTGCAGCCCGCCGAAGAGGAAGTTGCAGGCCGTGCCGCCCTCCGCCGCCGCGACCCGGTCCGGCAGCGCCGGCGCGAGCGCGGCGACGACCATGTCCGCCAGCTTCGGGTGCGTCTCGGTGTTGCCGCCCACCGAGGGGCCCGGGTAGACGACGTTCACCGCCGACCCGGGCGGCGCGATGATCCGGATCGGCCGGTACGCGCCCGAGTTCTTCGGGATCCCCATGTCGGTGAGGTGGAAGATCGCGTTGTAGGTCGCCCCGGCGGTGACGCCGTACGTTGCGTTGATCGGCCCCCGCACCTGCGGATCGGTGCCGGTCCAGTCGACGACCAGCTCGTCGCCGCGAACCGTCACCGTGACGTGGAAGGTGACCGGCTGGTCGACGACGCCGTCGTCCTCCATCCGCTCGGTGAACTCGTAGACGCCGTCCGGGATCGCCGCGATCTCGGCGCGCATCCAGCGCTCCGAGTAGTCCATCAGCTCGTCGGCGGCCTGCTCGACGAACTCGCGGCCGTGGCGGTCGAGCAGCTCAAGCACGCGCCGCTCCGCCACGCGCAGCGAGCCGATCTGCGCGTTCAGGTCGCCCCAGGTGCTCCGCGGCGTGCGGTGGTTGGCCATGATCAGCCGCCAGAGCTCCAGGTCGTTCTCGTCGCGCTTGACGATCTTCACGGGCGGGATGCGCAGGCCCTCCTGGAAGACCTCCGTCGCGTCCGCTGCGAACGATCCGACCGCCTTGCCGCCGATCTCCGCCAGGTGACCGACGTTGGCGACGAAGCCGAACAGCTCGCCCTCGTGGAAGACGGCGCGGATGACGCTGTGCTCCGGGATGTGCGCGCCGCCGCGGTACGGGTCGTTGTGGAGGACGACGTCGCCGGGCTCGAACGCGTCGATCCCGAGCTCCTCCAACGTCCAGCGGACGATGAAGAGGCTCGCGCCGATCTGCGCGGGGCAGAACTCGGCCTGGCCGATCATGTTCCCGCGCCGGTCGAAGAGGACGCACGAGAAGTCGAGCCCCTCGTTGAAGATCGGCGAGAAGGCCGTGCGCGTCATCGTCACGCCCATCTCGCGGCAGACGTTCACGAAGGCGTTCGAGAGCACGGTCAGGGTCACAGGGTCGATCGCCATCAGCGCGTCGCCTCCAGGATCCCGTCCTCGCGGGTGGTGAGCGCCCAGCCCGGGGGGACGACGACCGTCGAGTCCATGAACTCGACGATCGCGGGCCCGGCCAGGTCGGCGCCGGGCGCGAGGGCGTCACGGCGCGCGATCACCGCCGACACGAAGCCGGCGTCGGGGAAGTAGACGTCCCGCGTCGCCCGCTCGCCGTCGCCGGGGTCCGGCACCCCGGGGAG
This sequence comes from Gaiellaceae bacterium, assembly GCA_035274625.1. GTDB lineage: Bacteria > Actinomycetota > Thermoleophilia > Gaiellales > Gaiellaceae > DATBLE01. Next base: position 639 of record DATENZ010000117.1, on the reverse strand, counting down.
CCGCGCGAAGGCGGGCGCCTCGCCGCTCGCGATCACCGCCAGCCGGACGAGCTCGATCGGGATGCCGTCGAGCCGGTACCCGTAGAACTGCTGGTACAGCTCGCCGTAGCGCTCGTAGGCGTCGCTCAGCGCCGCCTCGTCGAGCTCGCCCCCGGCGAAGGGCACCTCCTGCTCGTAGTTCTGGCCCTGGTAGCGCATCGCGGCCAGCCGCCGGAGCGTCGGCTCCTCCCCCACGCTCTGGGCGGCGAAGTCCGCGCGCGCCTGCTCCTCCAGCTCGGCGAAGATCGACGCCAGCTCGGCCGCGGTCGTCCGGACGTCGGTGAGGTAGACGCTGCGGACGGCGTCGATCCGCACGCCGGCGGCGAGCGCGCCGAAGGCCGAGCAGAGGCCGGGCGCGGGCGGGACGAGCACGTGGCGGATGTCCAGCGCCTCGGCGATCTCGCAGGCATGCGTCGGGCCCGCGCCGCCGAAGGCGATCAGGGAGTGCTCGCGCGGGTCGGTGCCCTGCTCGACGGTCAGGATCCGGATCGCGTTCGCCATGTTCTCGTTGCAGACGCGGACCATCGCCGAGGCGGTGTCCAGCTCGCTGCGCCCGAGCCGCTCGCCGAGGCGCGCGAGCGCCGCGGCGGCGAGCGCCGG
>DATENZ010000116.1:0-18312 GCA_035274625.1 Gaiellaceae bacterium | reverse complement strand
CGGGCGCCCGACGCGGAGCGGGCGCTCGACGACGGCGCGGGCGCGGCCGAGGTGGCGGACATCGCGACGCGGGACCTCGATCCGGTCGACGACGTCCACGCCGACGGCGCGTACCGGCGCCGCGTGGCGGCGACGCTCGTCCGCCGCGCGATCGAGCAGGCGGTCGGGCATGCCTGAGCCGCGGGTCGTGACGATGACGGTGGACGGCCGCACGCGCACCGGCACGGCGGAGCCGCGTCTCCTCCTCAGCGACTTCCTCCGCCACGAGCTCGGCCTGACCGGCGTCCACGTCGGCTGCGAGCAGGGCGGGTGCGGCGCGTGCTCCGTCAGGATCGACGGCCGCCTCGTGCTCTCGTGTCTGACACTCGCGCTGCAGGCGGAGGGAGCGACGATCCAGACGGTCGAGAGCCTCGCCGGCAGCGGCGAGCTCCATCCGATCCAGCGCGCGTTCCAGGCCCGCCACGGGCTCCAGTGCGGCTTCTGCACGCCGGGGATGCTGCTCGCCGCGCAGGTGCTGCTGGAGGAGACGCCCGACCCGACCGACGAGCAGATCCGCGAGCACCTCTCCGGTAACGTCTGCCGCTGCACCGGCTACACGGGGATCGTCGCGTCGGTGCGCGAGGCCGCGCGCCTGCTGCGCGAGGAAGGTCCATGAGCAGGCCCTTCCGCCACGTCGGCCGCAGCCTGCCGAGAGTCGAGGATCCCGAGCTCCTGCGCGGCCGGGCCCGGTTCCTCGACGACGTCCGTCTGCCGGGGCAGCTCGACGTCGCGTTCGTGCGCAGCCCGTACGCGCACGCGCGGATCGTCGACGTGCGCGCGGACGCCGCGGGCGGCCACGACGGCGTGGCGCTCGTCGTCACCGGCGCCGACCTCGGCGACGCGCCCGAGATCGTCACGACCTCCGCGCGCCCCGAGGCGGGCACGTGGCGGCGGCCGCTCCTCGCCCGCGACCGCGTGCGGTACGTCGGCGAGCCGGTCGCGGCGGTGGTCGCGTCCTCGCGGTACGCGGCGGAGGACGCCTGCGAGCTCGTCGAGGTCGACTACGAGCCGCTCGACGCCGTCGTCGATCCCGAGCAGGCGCTGGAGCCGGGCGCGCCGCTGCTCCACGAGACGAACGGCTCCAACAACTTCGCCCACATCGAGTTCGAGCGGGGCGACGTCGACAAGGCGTTCGAGCGCGCCGCGCACGTCGTCGCGAAGCGCTTCCACTTCGGCCGCACGCACGCGGCGCCCCTCGAGGGCCGCGGCGGAATCGCCGACTGGTCGCGCGACCTGACCCTCTGGTCCTCGACGCAGATGCCGTTTCTCGTCCGCTCGATGCTCGCCGCGCTGTACGAGCTTCCGCAGACGCGGGTGCGCGTGCTCGTGCCCGGGGTCGGCGGCGGCTTCGGCCTGAAGGTGCACCTGTACGTCGAGGAGGCGATCCTGCCGCTCCTCTCGCGGCTCGCCGGGGCGCCCGTCAAGTGGCACGAGGACCGGTACGAGCACCTGGCCGCGAGCGGGCACTCGAAGGAGGTCGTCTGCAAGCTCGAGCTGGCGCTCGACGAGGACGGCACCTTCCTCGCCCTGCGCGGGCACCTGATCGGCGACGGCGGCGCTCACCAGGGCCATCCGTGGACGAGCCTGATCGATCCGCTCTGCGCCGCGTCGATGCTGCCGGGCATCTACGACGTCCCGGCGATCCGCTACGAGGTCGACGCCGCGGCGACGAACAAGTGCCCGAGCACCGCATACCGCGGCGTCGGGTGGACGTCCGGCCACGCCGCGCGCGAGGTGCTGATCGACGACGCGGCCCGGCTGCTCGGCGTCGACCCGCTCGAGCTGCGGCTCCGGAACTGCCTGCCGGACGGCGAGCCCGCCGTCTCCGCCACGGGCTGCCGCTACGACGGCGGCAGCTACGCGGAGTCGATCCGGCGCGCGCGGGACCTCGTCGGCTACGAGGCCTTCCGCGAGCGCCAGGCCCGCCTCCGCGAGGAGGGCCGGTACGTCGGCGTCGGGTTCAGCCCGTTCGTCGAGCAGGGCGGGTGGGCGAGCCAGGTCGCCGCCGACATGGGCTTCCCGAACGCCGGCTACCTCGACTCCGTCTGCGTGACCGTCGAGCCGGACGGATCGGTCACGCTGACGACGGGGCTCCAGTCGAACGGCCAGGGGCACGCGACCGTCCTCGCCCAGCTCGCCGCCGACGGGCTCGGCGTCCTCCCCGAGAACGTCCGCGTCGTCCAGGGCGACACCGCGACCGGCGCCTACTCGACCGGAAGCTGGGGCAGCCGCACCGCCGTGATCGCCGGCGGCTCGGTCCTGCGCGCCACGGAGGACGTACGGCAGAAGCTGCTCCAGATCGCGGCGAACGAGCTCGAGGCGAGCGTGGACGATCTCGAGCTCGAGGACGGAACCGTCGCCGTCCGCGGGTCGCCGCACCGGCGGCTCGCGGTCGCCGAGGTCGCGGCCGCTGCATACGCCGGGCGCGCACCCGAGGGCGTCGACCCCGCGCTGACCGCGACCCGCAGCTACGACCCGCCGGCGACGTACTCCAACGCCTGCATCGCCTGCGTCGTCGAGGTCGACGCCGAGACGGGCCGCGTGACCGTCGAGCGGATCGTCGCGGTCGAGGACTGCGGCACGGTGCTGAACCCGCTGCTCGTCGACGGCCAGGTCGCGGGAGCGATCGCCCAGGGCGTCGGCGCGGTGCTCTACGAGGGCCTCCCGTACGCGGACGACGGCCAGTTCCTCGCCGGCAGCCTGAGCGAGTTCCTGTACCCGACCGCGCCCGAGCTCCCCGACGTCGAGGTCGAGCACCTCGTCACGCCGTCACCGGTGACGGAGGGCGGGATCAAGGGCATGGGCGAGGGCGGCCTGATCGGCGCGCCGGCCGCGGTCGTGAACGCGATCGCCGACGCGCTCGCGCCGTTCGGGGTCTCGCTCGACCGGACGCCGCTGCGGCCGTGCGACGTCCTTGCGGCCGTCGACGCCGCCGGTTCGCGCGTGTCCGTCGGCACTTGACGCACTGGAGTCAGCGCTTATCGTTGCCGCCATGGGGAGGCGGGAGGCACCGCGAGACCGAGTGGACGAGATCGTCCGGCTCTGGGCGAAGGCCCGGCCCGACCTGGATCCCGAGCCGATGGCTCCGATCGGCCGGATCCTGCGGCTGGCGCGGCATTTCGACCGCGAGCTCGCCCCCATCTATCGCCCGAGCGGGCTCGATTTCGGGCTCTTCGACGTCCTGGCGACCCTCCGGCGCGTCGGTCCGCCCTACCGGCTGACTCCGGGCGAGCTCGACGACTGGTGCATGGTCACCTCCGGCGGGATGACGGCTCGGCTCCAGCGCCTCCAGGAAGCCGGGTTCGTCGACCGGCGGCAGGACTCCAACGACGGCCGCGTCGTGCAGGTCGAGCTCACGCCGGCGGGTCTCGAGGTGATCGACGAGCTCGTCGTCCGTCATCTCGAGCGCGAGGAGGAGCTCCTCTCGGCGCTGACGAGGGAGGAGCGTGCCGAGGTCGCGGCTCTGCTCCGGCAGCTCCTCGCTCACTTCGAGCAGGCGCCCGCGGGAGCGGCCGCGTAGTCCTGCGAAATATCTTGCCAGCAAGAGGTATCTCGTGTACGGTCGGCGCCGAACGCCGCGTCACGGGGAAAGGACTTCCATGAAGATCAGCGCGCAGTTCATGCCGGGCGACCTGCCCGTGTTTCTCGACTCGGTCAGGAAGGCGGAGGAAAGCGGCTACGCGCGCGCCTACCTCGTCGACGGCCAGCTCCTGTGGCGCAACGTCTTCGTCTACATGACGCTCGGGCTGGACGCCACGGAGCGCATCCCGTTCGGGACGGCCGTGACGAACCCGTACACGCGCCACCCGTCGGTGCTCGCGAACGCTCATGCGACGCTCGCCGAGATCTATCCGGACCGCGTGATCCTCGGCATCGGGCGCGGGGACAACTCGGTGCGCACGCTGGGGAAGAAGCAGGTGGCGACGGATCGGATGCGCGACATCGTCCCGCTGCTGCGCGACCTGATGGCGGGCAAGGCGGTCGACACGGACGGCCACGAAGCGCGCATTCTCTGGGCGAGCGAGTCCGACGTTCCGATCCTGATGGCGGCGACCGGGCCGCGCAATCTCCGCCTCGCGGGGGCGCTCGCGGACATCGTCATGATGCAGGTCGGGGTGAGCCCGGAGGCCTGCCGGTGGGGCGTCGAGCAGGTGCATGCCGGTGCCGAGGCCGCCGGCCGCGATCCCGCGGACGTCGAGATCACGCTCTACACGGCGATGGTCGTCTCCGACGACCTCGACTACGCGCGCAGCCAGACGAAGTGGGCGGCGGCGTGCGCGCGCAACCACCTGGTCGACGTCGCGCGGCGCGTGCCCGATCACGGGATGCCCGAGGCGATCATGCGCCTGGTGAACATGCCGGACAGCCACTACGACTACGCCGGGCACCTCGATCCGTCGGTCGAGCGCGGTGAGTACCCGACGGACGTGCTCGACGACTTCGCCTTCAACGGCCCGCCCGAGCGCATCGTCGAGATGCTGCAGGCGCTGGCCGAGGTGGGGGTGGACGAGGTCGCCCCCTGCTACCTGAACGGACGACTGGAGGAGATGGAGACCGTCGGCCGCGAGATCATCCCGGCGGTTGCGGCGCTGCGCGCCTAGTCCACGACAAGGAGGGAACGTGTCCTACGTCGGACAGTCGATGCCGATGATGACGAACGCCCGTCTCGCGGCGGGCAAGGGGATGTTCGTCGACGACGTCCAGCTGCCGGGGATGACGTTCATGGCCGTCCTGCGCAGCCCGTACGCGCACGCGCGGATCCGCGGGATCGACGTCTCCGCGGCCGAGGCGCTGCGGGGAGTGCTCTACGTCGCCACCGGCCGGGAGATCGGCGAGCAGACGAACCCGATCCCCGAGACCTACGACACCGCCGCGGTCGGGGCGAAGGGCGTGAGCTGGTACGCGCTCTGCGTCGATCGCGCCCGGTTCGTCGGCGAGGCGGTGGCGGCTGTCGTGGCCGAGGACCGGTTCACCGCATACGAGGCGCTCGACCTGATCGAGGTCGACTACGAAGAGCTGCCGGCCGTCTCCGACCCGGAGCAGGCGCTCGAGCCGGGGGCGCCGCTCGTGGAGCCCGACTGGGGCGACAACCTGATGGCGAGCCGCGACATCCGGCTCGGCGACCCGGACACGGCGTTCGCGGAGGCCGACGGCGTGGTCGAGGGAGTGGTCAAGTCCGCGCGCATCACCGGCGCGGCGATCGAGCCGCGCGGCTGCGTCGCGTCGTGGGACCCGTACAAGGAGGCGCTGACCTTCTGGGACTCGACGCAGGCGCCGCACGCCGTGCGGATGTACCTCGCGCGGACGCTCGGGATCGCGGACACCTCTATCCGCGTCATCCAGCCGCACGTCGGCGGCGCGTTCGGGCTGAAGCTGCCGACCTTCCAGGAGGAGCCGCTGTGCGCCTACCTGTCGATGAAGGTCGGCCGGCCCGTGAAGTGGATCGAGACGCGGGCCGAGAACCTCCTCGTCGGCGGCCACGCCCGCGACACGAGCTTCCGCTACCAGGCCGCCTACAAGGCCGACGGCGAGCTGACCGGGATCCGGCTGGATGTGATCGCGGACGTCGGCGCGCCGAGCGCACTGTGCGGCTGGGGCATGTCGTTCGTCACCTGGTACTGCCTGCCGTGCGTCTACAAGTGCGAGAACTCGGAGACGCACCTGCGCTCGGTGGTGACGAACAAGTGCCCGTGGAACGCCTACCGCGGCTACGGCAAGGACGCCGCGTCGCTCCTGATGGAGCGGATCATGGATCACATCGCGAAGGCGACCGGGATCGACCGGACCGAGGTGCGCTTCCGCAACTTCGTCCAGCCGGACGAGTTCCCCTATCCGCAGGTCTCCGGCGCGATGCTCGACAGCGGCAACTACCCGGGCGCGCTCCGCAAGGTGATGGAGATGATCGACTACGAGGGCTTCCCGGCCCTCCAGGAGGAGGCGCGGCGCGAGGGGCGGCGGATCGGCCTCGGGATCGCGATGGAGCTGACGCCCGAGGGCTGCTCGATGCCCGGCTCGCTGATGCTGAACGGCACCGACTCGACCGAGGTGCGGATCACGCCGAACGGCAACGTGATCGTCCTCACGGGGATCACGTCGCCCGGGTGCGGCAACGAGACGGGGATCGCGCAGATCGTCGCCGACGCGCTGCGCTGCGACTTCTCGCGCATCTCGGTCGTGCAGGGCGACACCGAGACGTGCCCGTGGGGCTTCGGCAACTACAGCTCACGGAGCATCATCATCGGCGGCTCGGCCGCGCAGGTCGCCGGCGACGAGATCCACGACAAGATGCGGCAGGTCGCGGCGAACATGCTCGAGGCCTCCGCCGACGACATCGAGGTCGTCGACGAGCAGTTCGTCGTCCGCGGTTCCGCAGGCCGCGGCGGGGTCGGCTTCGAGGACGTCGCCCGCGAGGTCTACTCGAACCCGCACGGGAAGAACATGGAGGGCATCGAGCCGATGCTCCAGTCGGTCCGTCAGTGGAAGATGCCAAATGTCTACCACCAGCCCGAGAAGCAGGGCCGGTTCAGCGCCTACCCGTCGTGGCCGTACGGAGCCGCGGCGGCGATCGTGGAGGTCGACCCCGAGTCGGGGCACGTGAAGATCCTGCGCTACTGCCTCGTCGAGGACGCCGGGACGATCGTCAACCCGCTGCTCGTCGACGCGAACCTGCACGGCGGGATCGCGCAGGGGATCGGCGGCGCGATGTTCGAGCAGATCGCGTACGACGAGTCCGGGCAGCCGCTGACGGCCACCTTCATGGACTACACGCTGCCGACCGCGGTCGAGCTGCCGCGACTCGAGATCGGCCACCAGCAGACGCCGGCGCCGTTCACGCCCCTCGGCACGAAGGGCGTCGGCGAGTCGGGGGTCGGAGGCACTCTCGGCTCCCTGTGCAGCGCAATCGAGAACGCCCTCCCGGAGGTCGACCTGCACCTGACCGAGCTGCCGCTGACGCCGAGCAGGATCTGGGAAGCGATCCGGAACGCGCCCGTCCCCGCCGGCGCGGCGGCCTGAGGACGGGCCGATGCTGGCAGCCGGCTTTGAGTTCCACACGCCCGCCGACCTCTCCGAGGCGCTGCGGCTGCTCGCCGACAAGGGGCCCGAGGCGAAGGTGCTGGCGGGCGGGATGAGCATGGTGCCGGCGGTGAACCTCGGCCTCCTCCGCCCCACCTGCGTGGTCTCGCTCAACCACGTCTCCGGGCTCGACTCGATCGACGACTCCGGCGACGAGCTGCGGATCGGAGCGCTCGTCCGCCACGCGCGGATCGTCTCCGACCCGGCGATCCGGCAGCACGCGCCCGCCCTCGCGGCCGCGGCCTCCGTGATCGGCGACGTCCAGGTCCGCAACCGCGGGACGATCGGCGGCAGCGTCGCCCACGCCGATCCGGCGGCGGACTACCTCCCGGTGCTCGTCGCGTTCGGCGCGACGATCGTCGTCCAGGGGCCGCAGGGGACGCGGGAGCTCCCCGCGCGCGAGTTCTTCCTCGGCGTGATGCTGACACAGCTGACGGCGGATGAAATCGTCACGGAAGTGCGCGTCCCGAAGCTCCCTCCCGGCGCGGGTTCCGGCTACGCGCGGCTCGCCCGCGTGGAAGGCGCCTTCGCGATCGCCAATGCCGCCGCCTTCGTCGACGGCTCACGCTGCGTGATCGGGATCGGCGCCGCCGTGCCCGCGCCCGTCGTCACGGAGCTCGCGCTCGGCTCGCAGCCGGACGACGCAGGGCTCGAGCGGGTCGCCGAGGCCGCCCGGGCCGCCTGCGAGGACGCCTACGACGACCTCAGCGGCAGCGCCGGCTACCGGCGGGCGATGGCGGGCGTCTACGCGCGCCGCGCGGTCTCGCTCGCGATCGAGGCCCGCGGGTGAGCGCCGTGAAGACGTCGATCACCGTCAACGGGACGCAGCGCGACCTCGACATCGACCCCCGGCTGACGCTCGTCTACCTGCTGCGCGAGAACCTCGGCCTGACCGGGACGCACGTCGGCTGCACGACCGGGAACTGCGGCGCCTGCACCGTCCTGCTCGACGGGAAGACGGTGAAGTCGTGCTCGATCTTCGCCGCCGACGTCGACGGGTCTGAGCTCGTCACGATCGAGGGCCTCTCCACCGGGGCGCGCGAGCTGCATCCGATCCAGCAGGCGTTCGTCGACCACCAGGGCCTGCAGTGCGGCTTCTGCACGCCGGGGATGGTCCTGTCGGCGCTCGCCCTGCTCGAGAAGAACCCGACTCCGAGCGAGGACGACATCCGGCACGCGATCTCCGGCAACCTCTGCCGCTGCACCGGCTACCAGTTCATCGTCGAGTCGATCCAGGCTGCTGCGGCCGCCAGAGCCTGAGGTGGAGATCCCCATCTACACGGCGGACGGGACGCCGAGCGGCGAGACCGTCCGCGTCGAGGAGCCGCCGCCCGATCGCTGGCAGCTCGGCCCGGGCTCGGTGCTGGAGCTTCGGCGCTTCCGCCGGCTCGAGCGCTTCGGGTGCGGCTGCATCTGGGAAGAGCGCCTCGCGTACGTCCGTGCCGCGAGTACCGACGAGTAAAGGAGCGTAGAGCCATGGCAGCGACGGAGGACACGTTCACGTTCGAGCCGCTCCTCGAGCAGGACGGTCTCCAGGTCTCCAAGAGCCCGTGGGGGCCTGACGACGAGATCGGGCGCTTGAACTGGATCACGCCCGAGACGACGAAAGCGATCCTCGAGGGCCTCGACGGGCGGCACATGTTCGACCTGAACGTCGAGTACTTCATCGGGATGCCGTCCTGGGTCGCCGCCGGCGATCCTCCCTACGGGATCTGGATGACGCACACGCCCGGCGGTTCGGAGAACGACACCCTGTCCGGGGCGGGCCGAGCGATCCACGAGCGCTACTCGTACTGCGGCGACTCGATCCACCTGTACACCCACTGCGGGACGCACATCGACACGTTCAACCACCTCGGCTTCCACGGGAAGTTCTGGAACGGCTGGACCGCCGCCAAGGACCTCGGTAGCCGCCACTGGAACAAGGGCGGCCCGGAGAAGTACCCGCCGATCGTCGCCCGCGGCGTTCTCCTGGACATCGCCGGGCTGCACGGCGTGGACTGCCTGCCGGACAGCTACGCGATCACGCCCGAGGACATCCAGAAGGCGGCCCGCGAACAGGGCACCGAGATCCCGTCCAAGAGCATCGTGCTGCTGCACACGGGGCGGATCACGAAGTGGCCGGGCTTCGAGGACTATCTGGTCAACACGCCGGGGCTCGGCCTCGCGGCGACGAAGTGGCTGTGCGAGGAGGCCGGTGCGATGTGCATCGGCAGCGACACGATCGCGCTCGAAGTGCTGCCCTCGGAGGAGTCCGACGTCTTCCTCCCGGTGCACTGCTACATGTTCGCGACCGCGGGGGCGAACATCATCGAGGTCGTGAACACCGAGGAGCTCGCGGCCGAGAAGCAGTACGAGTTCGCCTTCATGTGCTTCCCGCTCAAGCTGCGCGGCGCGACCGGAGCGCCGTCGCCCTGCTACGCGATCCCGCTGCGGAGCTAGCCGGGGCCGTTTCTCTTCGCGGCCGGGTAGGCGTACCGGTTCCGGGGCCTGCCCGGCCCGTTGCACTCCCGCTCGACCTGGACGGCGCCGATCACCTCCAGGTACTCCAGGTAGCGCCGGGCCGTGACGCGCGCGACGCCGACCAGTTCGCCGACCTCGATCGCGGACAGCGGCCGGTCCGCCCGGTCGAGCGCGCGGCGCACCGCGACCAGCGTCGAGCGTTTCAGGCCCTTCGGCAGCCGGTGCATGCGGGTCGCCCCGGACGCCTGGACACGGTCGACCTCGTCCTGGGTCAGCTGCTGGCGGCGGAGCGTCTTCACCCGGGCGAGGAAGGCTGCCAGCGACTGCTGGAGACGCTCGGGCGCGAACGGCTTCACCAGGTAGTCGACGACGCCGAGATGCATGACCTCCCGCACGACGGACGCGTCGCGAACCGCGGTGACGACGATCACCTCCGTCGAGTGGCCGTCGCGCCGCAGGCTGCGCAGGAAGCCGATCCCGTCGCTGCCGGGCATCGACAGGTCGACGATCGCGAGATCGGGGTCGAGGTCGAGGATCGCCGCGCGCGCCTCTTCGCCGCTCGACGCCTTGCCCGCGGTCCGGAAGCCGGGCGACGCATCGACGAGCCGGCTGTGCAGCCCCGCGACGTACGGGTCGTCCTCGACGATCAGGACGTTCCATTCCGCCTGGTTCGCGAGCGCGCTCAGGAGGGGAACCTAACGATCACCGCCAGCCCGCCACGCCGGAAGTGCTCGACCTCGATCGTGCCCCGGGAGCGCCTGACGATGCTCTGGACGAGAGAGAGGCCGATTCCGCTGTGGCCCGGCTTGGTCGTGAACTCGCGGTCGAAGATCCGGCCCGCCTGGTCGGGTGGCAGCCCGGGCCCCCAGTCGCGGACGCGGAACGTCGTCGTGTTGCGCGTCTGCGAGAGGGCCACGGTCACCTTGCGCCGCGTGCGGGGCATCTCGGACACCGCTTCGATCGCGTTGTGGACGAGGTTCCCGAGCACGGTGAGCGCGTCTAGGTCGTCGACGGCGCGCGGCAGGCGCGCCAGCCTGCTGCGGGCATCGAGCGTGAGCTGGATGCCGCTCTGGTGCGCGATCGCGGACTCGGCGACGAGGAACCCCGCGAGCGTCGGGTTCTCGATGCGCCCGGTCACGCGACCGTAGATCGAGTGGTAGCTCTCCTCGATCGCGGCGATCATCCGTCGGGCCTGGTCCGCCTCGCCGAGCGTCAGCAGCCCGTAGATCGCGTGCAGGCGATTGGAGTGCTCGTGGCCCTGCGCCCGCAGCGAGCGGACCATCAGCGAGAGGCCCTCGACCTGCCGCCGGCTGTCGTCGAGGAGGTGCGCCGTGCGGATGGCGATCGCCGCGTGGTCGCAGAGCAGCATCAGCAGGCTGACCTCCTGCGGCGTCCAGGGGCCAGGCTCCTCGCGATAGGCGTTCAGCCCGCCCATCACGAAGCTGCCTTTGCGGCGGAGCGGCACGGAGACCATCGCGCGCACCCGCTCCCGGCGGGCGACGGAGCGCCAGGGCTCGCAGAGCGGATCCGTGAGGATGTCCTCGACCACGACCGGCTCCGCACGGTAGATCGCCAGGCCCGACGGCCCCTGGCCGACGACGAGCGGCCTCGCCGAGTTGAGCGCCTCCACGTAGGTGTCGCTGAGGCCGTGGGAGGAGACGACGGTCAGCTCGTCCGTCGCCTCGGACTCGCGGAGGTAGATCGCGCACGCCTTCGCCCCCACGAGCTGGGCGGCCGTGAACGCGATCTGGTCGAGCGTCTCGTCGAGCGCGCGCGCCTCGGCGACCGCCGCGCTGACCGCCATGACGGCCGCCAGCTGGTCGGCGGCCGAGTGGACGTCGACGCGGCGCCGCTGCCGGTCGCGTACCGGCGCGACCGTCAAACGCGGGCGTCCATCCGGCCGGCGAGCTCCGAGAGGTCGGTCGCGGCGAGGACGTCCGCCGGCAGCTCCCGGCCGACCCGCGCATACCACTCCGCGAGCAACGCCGGTGCGTCGACCACGAGGCCGAGGTGCAGCGAGATGATCAGCAGGGCGGCGTCCTCCGCCTCTGCGCTCGAGCCGGCGACGACGTCGCGTGGGATCAGCACGCGGAAGTCCCGGTTGGCCGCGTCGAACGCCGTCGAGAGATCGCAGCATTCCGTGAGCGTCCCGGTGATGACGAGGTTCTTGACGTCGAGCTGGTTGAGCAGGAACTCGAAATCGGTCGGGTAGAAGGCCGACAGGCGCTTCTTCGTCCGGACGTAGTAGTCGCCTTCCTCCTCCTCGACGAGGATGTCGAGCCACTTCGTCCCCTCCCAGCTGTGCTCGAGCATCAGGGGGTTCGGCGGCAGGTAGAGGTCGGACAGGTGGCGCCAGTTCGCGCCCTGGTTCCAGTGGTTGGAGGTGGCGTCGTCGACCCCGCCGTACCGCTGCCAGTGCTGGACGTGGATGATCGGGATCCCGATCTCGCGCGACAGCCGGTGGAAGAGGTTGTGCGCCGGGATCCGCGCCCGCGCCCGCGGCGCCGCCAGGGTCAGCTCGTCCTCGGGACCGATGTGGCCGCGATGCATGTCGATGCACGCGATCGCGGTCTTGGCCGGGTCGAGCCAGCGCTCGAACGCCTCGGTCGAAGGAACCCGAGTGCGCGTGCGATTCTCGATCCAGCAGTGCAGATCCGTCTTCAAGGGCGCCCCCTCCTTTGTCTGCGACAAAACCTACAACGCCGCTTCGGAATGCCCCATTGTCGCCGTTCTTTGGTGCCGCGTCACGACCGAAAACCCGCCGCGAGGGCAGCCCGAACCCGCTCCGGCGTGATCGGAAGCTCGTTCAGCTCGAGCCCGACGGCGTCGCAGACCGCGTTCGCGACCGCGCCCGGCGCCCCGACGGTGCCTCCTTCGCCGACCCCCTTCACGCCTCCGGCGCTCGTCGGCGACGGCGTCTCGAGATGCTCGATCTCCAGCGTCGGCAGCTCGCCCGCCGTCGGAACGAGGTAGTCCATGAAGGACGCGGTCTGCATCTGCGCCTCGTCGTCGTAGACGATCTGCTCGTACAGCGCCTCGGCGATGCCCTGGGCGGTCGCGCCGTGGATCTGTCCCTCGACGACGGCCGGGTTGATCACCCGGCCGCAATCCTCCGCGACGACGTAGCGGCGGATCGTCACCTGCCCTGTCTCGGGGTCGACCTCGACGACGCAGGCGTGGGTCGCGTACGGGTAGGCGACGCTCGGCGGATCCCAGTGCGCGCTGACCCGGTAGCGGTCGGGCGGCGCCGCGGCGAGGAGGTCGCGGATCGGAATCGAAGCCCCTGGAGAGCCCGCGACGCGGACGACTCCGTCGATGAGCTCCAGATCGTCGAAGGCCGCCTCGAGCCGCTCCGCGGCGTCCTCGAGCAGCCGGCGGCGCACCTCCGTGCCGGCCTCGACGGCGGCACCGCCCGCCGAGACGGCGCTCCGGCTCGCGAAGGACCCGGTGCCCTTCAGCTCGCCGACGCTGGTGTCGCTGCGCGCCACGGTCACCGCCTCGACGTCGAGCCCGACCGCGTCGGCGACGAGCTGCGCGAACGTCGTCTCCGTGCCCTGGCCGATCGCGGGCGTGGTCGTCCAGACGACGGCGGTTCCGTCCGGCTCGAGCGCGACGTGGGCGCCGTCGAACCCCTCCACCCCCGTCATCCCGCGCGCCTCGAAGACGCGGGAGTTCATGCCGGTCGGCTCCACGTAGCACCCGACCCCGAGCCCGAGGAGCCGCCCGTCGCGCCGCGCGGCCGCGCGCTCGTCCTCGAACCCGTCGTAGCCGACGGCGCCGAGCGCGAGCTCGAGCGCGCGGGCGTAGTCGCCGCTGTCGTACTGCTGGCGGGTCAGCGTCGCGTAGGGGAACTCGTCGGGCCGAATCAGGTTCCGCCGGCGGATCTCCGCGCGGTCGAGGGCGAGCTCGGCGGCGAGGACGTCCATCAGGCGCTCGTGGATCCACGCGGCGATCACGAAGCCGACGCCGCGGTAGGCGCCCATCGGGCACTTCGTCGTCGCGACCGCCCGGTTGTGCAAGCGGTAGGCGCCGAGCCGGTACGGGCCGGGCATCAGGCCCGAAGCCGTGTGCGCCTCGAGCGTCGGCCCGTGCGGGTGGAGGCCGTAGGCGCCCTGGTCGACGGTCTGCTCGACGTCGAGCGCGAGGAGCCGGCCGTCCGCATCGGCGGCGGCGCGGACGCGGACTCGCTGCTCCCTCGCGTGGCTGGCGCCGACGAGATTCTCGACCCGATCCTCGGTCCAGCGGACCGGCCGGTCGAGCCGGAGCGCGGCCGCGGCGACGACGATCTCCTCCGGGTAGACGTGTGCCTTCTGCCCGAACCCACCCCCGACGTCGGGGGTGACGACCTGGAGCCGTGCGGGGTCGAGCCCGAGCACCTCGGCCGCGGCGAGGCGCAGCTTGTGGGGGCCCTGGGTCGACGACCAGAGCCGCGCGCCGCCGTCGACCGGTTGCGCCAGCGCCCCGCGCGGCTCGATCGGCGCCGCGCTCACGCGCCGGTGCGTGAACGTCCGCTCGACGACGGTCGCGGCCCGGGCGAAGGCCGCGTCGACCTCCCCCGCCTCCAGGCGCGTCTCCATGTAGACGTTGGAGCGGCCCTCGTGGACCGGCGGCGCGGCGTCGGCGAGCGCCCGGCCGACGTCGGGAACCGGCTCCAGCGGGTCGAGCTCGAGCTCGATCAGCTCGACCGCGTCCTCGGCCAGGTAGCGGCTCTCCGCGACGACGACCGCCACCGCCTCGCCGACGAACCGCACGACGCCTTCGGCGAGCATCGGCCGGGGCGGGCTGTACGAGCCCGGGACCTCGCAGGGCGTGACGAGCGCCCGCAGCGCGAGATCCTCCGCGGTGTAGACGGCCACGACTCCCGGGGCGGCGGTGGCGCGGGCGGTGTCGATCGACGCGATCCGCGCGTGGGCGAAGGGGCTGCGGAGGAAAGCCGCCTCGAGGACCCCCTCCGGTGCGAGATCGTCGACGAACTCGCCCAGGCCGGTCAGCAGGCGCGCGTCCTCGCGGCGCGGGAGCGCCCGGCCGACAGCGCCTGCCCCCGAAACGCGCACCGCTCGTCAGACGAGCTGGAGCGCTCGGAGCATCCCGTAGTCGGGTGGGCAGGGCCCGCCGGCTGACACGATCTGCACGCCCTTGTCGGCCTTCACCTTGTGCGTGATCCCGGGGCGGACGTAGACAACGTCGCCGGCGGAGAACTCGTGGGTGACGCCGTTGGTCAGATCGTCGATCGAGCCCCGGCCGTCGAGGATCGCGATCGTGTCCTCCGACTCCGCGTGCGCGTGAGGCTGGTTCTCCTCCCCGGGCTCGAGGATCGCGAAGTTCATCGTCGCGATCTCGGCGCCGACCCCCGGCCAGACGACGAGGCGCACCTGCTTGCCGATCATCGGCAGCGGCTCGCCCTCGCGGTCGGCGTCGAAGACGCGCACCTCGCCCGCGCCCTCTTCGTCCGGGGCCGCCGCCTGCAGTTCGCCGTACAGCGCCGGGTCGGGCGGGCACGGGCCGCCGACCATCACCAGCGGCTCGGTCGCCTCGATCCGGTACGGCGTGCGCCGCGCGACGTAGACCATGTGATGCGGCCGGAGGGCGTGCTCACCAACGCGCCCCGTCCCGGAGACGACGAAGTAGACGGCCTCGCTCTCGTGCTTCAGCTCGACGGTGCGGCCGCCGGCGTCGAGCTCGAGCCGGTGCATGGAGCGGAAGCTGGAGCCCGTGCCCGGCCAGACGATCGCGACCGCGGAACCGCCCGCCTCGACGATGTCCAGCTCGCGGCCGCCGCGGAAGACGCCGACGTCGGGAGGCTCGACGGCCATGCGCCCGATCCTAGTCCTCCCCGACCACGCCGGCCTCGACGAGCAGGGCGAAGACCCGCTGCGGCGTCACCGGCGTGCGCGTGATCACGATCCCGAACGGCGCCAGAGCATCGGAGACCGCGTTGGCGACCGCCGCCGGCGGGCCGATCGCTCCCCCCTCGCCGCAGCCCTTCATCCCGTCCGGGTTGTGCGGCGTCGGTGTGTGCATGTGCTCGAGGAGCACCTCGGGCATGGTGTCGACCGACGGGAGCAGGTAGTCCATGAAGTTCGGGTTCGCGGGCTGGCCGTCGTCCGCGTAGACGATCTCCTCGAGCAGCGCGCCGCCGATCCCGAGCGCGACGCCGCCCTGGTACTGGCCGTCCACGATCAGCGGGTTGATCAGCCGTCCCGCGTCGCTGACGACGGCGAGCCGCAACGGCGTGACGACACCCGTCTCGATGTCGACCTCGACGGTGGCGATGTGCACGCCGTACGGGAACGCGTTCGTCGGCGGGCGGAAGACGTCGGTCTCGTCGATCCCGTACGTGTCGATGCCCGGCGGCAGCGGCCCGAACGCGGTGACCGCCTGTGCGACCTGCGCGAGCGAGACCTTCCGCTCCGGCGACCCGGCGACGGCGGCGAACCCGTCGCGAAGCTCGAGGTCGTCGACGCTCGCCTCGAGCAGGTGCTCGGCGATCTTCAGCACCTTCCGCCGTGCGGCCGCGCCGGCGTTGCGCACCGCCGTCCCGGCGATCGGGCCCGTGCGGCTCGCGTAGGTGCCGACGCCGTCGCGGACCACGTCCGTATCGCCGTAGACGACGACCACGTCGTCCGGCGAGACGCCGAGCTCGTCGGCGGCGATCTGCGCGAGCACGGTCTGGTGGCCCTGGCCGCTCGAGCACGCGCCCGTCAGGACGACCACCTGCCCCGACGGCTCGACCCGCACCGTCCCGGTCTCGTACGGGCCGAGCGCCGTCTCCTCGACGTAGCAGCCGATCCCGATCCCGAGGTACCGGCCCTGCGCGCGCGCCTCCTCCTGCTCGGCCCGGAACCCGTCGTAGTCGATCAGCTCGAGCGCGCGCCGGAGCGCCTCCGGGTAGTCGCCGGAGTCGTAGACGACCGGCCCGGCCAGGACATTGCCGACCCCGATGTCGAGGGGCAGCTCCTCGGGCGTGAGCATGTTCCGGCGGCGGACCTCGGCCGGGTCGAGGCCACGCTCGCGGGCGATCAGGTCGAGCATCCCGTCCATCGCCTGCGCCGCCTGGATGTGGCCGACGCCGCGGAAGGGATTCATCGGCGTCTTGTTCGTGACCACGATCGTCGAGCGGGCCTCGAAGTTCGGGATCCGGTACGGCCCGCGAAGCATTGCCACTCCGATGAAGGGCTCGACGAGCGTCAGGCGCGCGAGGTAGGCGCCCGTATCCGTGACCGCGTGGTCGCGGACGCCGACGATCGTGCCGTCGTCGTCGTAGCCGACCTCGATGTCGTGGAACTGGTCGCGGCCGTGCGTGGTGCCGACGAAGTGCTCCCAGCGGTCCTCGATCCACTTGACCGGCCGGCGCACGCGCGTCGCGAGCAGCGTGACCAGGACCTCCTCGGGATAGATCTGGAGCTTGGAGCCGAAGCCGCCACCGACGTCCGGCGCGACGACGCGGATCGACGACTCGCGCAGGCCGAGGTGGTAGGCGAGGCTGCCCTTCACCCCGTGCGGCGTCTGGGTCGACGTCCAGAGCGTCACCTGGTCGGCGCGCGGGTCGTAGTCCGCGATGCAACCACGAGTCTCGAGCGGCGTGCCGGCATGGCGCTGCGTCGTGAACCGGCGCGAGAGCCGGTGCGGCGCCCGGTCGATCGCCTGCGTGTCGCCGGTGGCGTATTCGAGGACGTCGCAGACGTTCGTGTCGTCGTGGAGCAGCGGCGCGCCGTCCGCGGTCGCCGCCTCCGGGTCGGTCACCGCGGGCAGCGGCTCGTAGTCGACGTCGAACAGCGCGAGCGCGTCCTCGGCGTCGTACCGGTCCCCGTCGACGACGACGACCGCGACCGGCTCGCCCACGTACCGCACCTTCCCCACCGCGAGCAGCGGCTGGGTGAACGGCCGGGTCGTCTCCTCGGCGTCGATGCAGAGGATGTGCGGCAGCTCGGCGACGTCCTCGCCGACGAGGACGTCGAGCACCCGGGGGTCGCTGCGGAGACGGTCGAGGTCGATCCCTCTGATCGCAGCGTGCGCGTGCTGGCTCCGGAGCACCGCGGCGTGCGTCATCCCGTGCAGCTTCAGGTCGGCGACGTACCGGCCCTCGCCCCGGAGCAGGCGCGGGTCCTCCTTGCGCTTGAGGGGCGTCCCGAACGCGGTCACGTGCGCGCTCCTTCCAGCACCCGCGCCGCCTCCTCGATCGCCTCGACGATCTTCACGTAGCCCGTGCAGCGGCAGAGGTGGCCCCCGAGGGACTCCGTGATCTGCTCGCGCGTCGGCCGGGGGTGGCGCTCGAGCAGCTCGAGCGTCGACAGGACGATCCCCGGCGTGCAGAACCCGCACTGCATGCCGTGCTTCTCCCAGAACGCCTGCTGAACGGGATGGAGCTCACCGCCGTCCGCGACGCCTTCGAGCGTCTTCACCTCGCACCCGTCGACCTGGACGGCGAGCAAGATGCACGAGCGCGCGGTCTCGCCGTCGACCAGCACCGTGCACGCGCCGCACACGCCGTGCTCGCAGCCCAGGTGGGCGGCGGTCAGGTCGAGGCGCTCGCGCAGGAAATCAGCGAGGGTCAAACGCGCGGGCACCTCGGCCTCACGCAGAAGCCCGTTGACGGTGACGGCAATGCGATGTGTGCTCACGCCGCGCGCTCCAGCGCCAGCTCGAGGCCGCGACGGACGAGCGTGCGCGCGACCTGGCGGCGGTACGAGGCGCTCGTCTGCGCGTCGCTCGACACGTCGAGCCCGTCGAGCGCCG
>DATENZ010000115.1:0-20300 GCA_035274625.1 Gaiellaceae bacterium | reverse complement strand
GACCGCCGCCGCGGCCTCCGCGGCGGTCACGGTCGCCGCGCGGGCGCTCCTCCTCGCGCGGGCGTGGAGGCGCGTTCTTCGCGCGCTCGATCAGCTCCTCGGGCTGGACGAGCGACCCGTTCTCGTGCTTGGCGACGAGCTTCAGGCCGATCCGGCCGCGGGCCTTGTCCACCTCCTGGACGATGACGTCGAGCACGTCGCCGCGCTCGATCACGTCCTCGATGTGGCCGACCCGGCCGGGGCCGACGTTCGAGACGTGGAGGAGGCCGTCGGTGCCCTTCTTCAGCTCGACGAACGCACCGAACTGGGTCGTCTTGACGACCTTGCCGGTGTAGGCGTCGCCGACCTCGGGCTCCTTCGTCAGCGCCTCGATCGCCGCGATCGCGGCGTCGGACTTCGCCCCCTCGGTCGCGTAGATCAGGATCGTCCCGTCCTCCTCGATGTCGATCTGCACGTCGTTCTCGGACTCGAGCGCGCGGATCGTCTCGCCACCCTTGCCGATCACCATGCCGATCTTCTCCGGATCGATCTTGACCGTCGCGATCCGCGGCGCGTTGCCGCGCAGCTCCGAACGCGGCTCCGGGATCGCGTCGAGCATGCGGCCGAGAATGAACTCGCGCGCCCGCTTCGCCTGCGCGAGCGCCTCGCGCATGATCTCGAACGTGACGCCCGTGATCTTGATGTCCATCTGGAGCGCCGTGACGCCGTCGCCGGTGCCGGCGACCTTGAAGTCCATGTCGCCCAGGTGGTCCTCCGCGCCCTGGATGTCGGTGAGGATGACGTAGTCGTCGCCCTCCTTGACGAGGCCCATCGCGATGCCGCCCACCGGCTTCCTGATCGGGACGCCGGCGTCCATCAGAGCGAGGGTCGAGCCGCAGACCGAGCCCATCGACGACGAGCCGTTCGACTCCAGCGTCTCGGAGACGAGGCGGATCGTGTACGGGAAGTCGGCGGCCGGCGGGATCATCGGCTCGAGCGCCCGCTGCGCGAGCGCGCCGTGGCCGATGTCGCGGCGCTTGGGCCCGCGCATGAAGCCCGTCTCGCCCACCGAGTACGGCGGGAAGTTGTAGTGGTGCATGTACCGCCGCTCCTCCTCGAGGGAGAGGTCGTCGATGCGCTGCCCCTCCTTGGCGGTGCCGAGCGTGAGCAAGGTCATGATCTGGGTCTGGCCGCGCGTGAAGAGCGCCGACCCGTGCGTCCGGGGCGAGACCCCCACTTCGCAGTCGATGTGGCGGATCTCCTCGGTGCCGCGGCCGTCCGGCCGCCGCTTCTCGACGGCGATCTTCTGCCGGACGAGGTCCTTGTAGATCGACTCCGCGGCGCGCTTGACGAACTGCCTCGTCAGCGTGTCCTTGACCGCGGCCTCACCCTCGGCCGGAGCGGGCCCGACCGGGAACGGGAGCTGGATGCCCTCGACGATCCGGTCGAAGAGCAGGCTCCGCTTCGCCGACTTCAGCTCCTTCGAGTCCTGCTCGGCATCGGTCAAGGCGCGTAGCTCGGCCTCGAAGTGCTCGCGGACCGGCCGCTCGACGGCCTCCAGCCGGAGGTTCTCGAGCAGCGTCGCGAGGCTCGCGCGCACCTGGACCTGCCGGATGATGTCGTCCTCGGTCGAGTGCATCGTCAGCTCCGGGCACAGCTCCCCGAAGAGCTCCTCGACGACGGCGCCGCCCTCGCGCAGACCCTCCTGGTGAATCCGCTCGCGGATCCGGTCGCCGTGCTGGCCGAGCAGCTCGTCCGTCAGCGACGGGTCGAGCCACTTCGCCTTCCCGACCTGCCGCGCGAGGTCCTCCTGCACCTCGCAGATCCGGCGGATCTCCTCGTGTGCCCGCTCGAGCGCGTCGAGCAGCGTGTCCTCCGGGATCTCGTCCGCCCCCGCCTCGACCATCGTCAGCGCGTCCTTCGTGCCGACCACGATCAGGTCGAGGGTGCTCTCGTTCTCGGTCTCCTGCAGCGTCGGGTTGACGACGAACTGGCCGTCGATCATCCCCATCCGCACCGCGCCGACCGGCCCCGCGAACGGGAGCGGCGAGATCATCAGCGCCGCGGAGGCGCCGTTGATGCACAGGATGTCGTGCGGCGTGACGAGGTCGGCCGAGAGGACCGTGCAGATCACCTGCACCTCGTTGCGGAAGCCCTTCGGCCACAGTGGCCGGATCGGCCGGTCGATCATCCGCGCGGTCAGGATCGCGCGCTCGGTCGGACGCCCTTCGCGCTTGAAGAAACCGCCGGGGATCTTCCCGGCGGCGTACATGCGCTCCTCGACGTCGACCGTGAGCGGGAAGAAGTCCGCGCCCTCCCGCATCTCCATCCGCCCCTGGGCCGTGGCGAGCACCATCGTCTCGCCGGACCGGACGACGACGGCGCCGTCCGCCTGCTTCGCGAGCTTCCCCGTCTCGAAGCTGATTTCCTGATCACCGACGGTGACTCTGACCGCGGTGTGGTTGCCGGTGGCAACGCTCATGTTTCCTCCACTCTTCATTCGTGGAGAGTGGAGGTTTGAGTCAGCGCCGGTGTTGTCTCCGGAGCTCGCTCAAACTTCCACTCTCCGTTGCTTGTACAGCGAATGCCGTGATGCACTGCCCTATCGCCTCAAGCCGAGCTCCTTGATCAGTGCGCGGTAGCTCTCGAGGTTCTTGCGCTGGAGATAGTTGAGCAGACGGCGCCGCTGGCCGACGAGCTTGAGCAGCCCGCGCCGCGAGTAGTGGTCCTTCGCGTGCGTGCGGAGGTGCTCGGTCAGCTCGTTGATCCGGGTCGTGAGGAGGGCGATCTGCACCTCCGGGGAGCCGGTATCGCTACCGTGGCGGCCGTGCTTGCCGACGATGTCCAGCTTCGCTTCCTTGGTGAGGGTCATACCACCTCCAGGTAGACGTCTCCGCGGTCCCCGCACGCCGTAGGAAGCGCCACGTACGGCCGAGACCGCGGACTGGCCATAGGCTAGCAAGGATGCTCAGAGCAGCCGTTGCGGCCGGGCATCCGGCGACCGCCCGCGCGGGCGCGGCCGTTCTCGAGGCCGGCGGGAGCGCAGCGGACGCGGCCGTCGCCGCCTGCCTCGCGTCGGGCGTGGCCGAGACGGTGATGACCGGGCTCCTCGGCGGCGGGCACGCGATCTACTTCGACGCCGCCTCCGGCGCGGCGCGGAACCTCGACTGCTTCTGCGCGGTGCCGTCCGGCCAGGGCGGCGAGCTGCTCGAGCTCGAGGTGCCGTTCGGCGAGGAGCTCGTCCACTACGCGGTCGGGGCCGCGTCGTGCGCGGTGCCGGGCGTACCTGCCGGCCTCGACGCGCTCTGGCGCGAGCACGGCCGGCTGCCGTGGGCGGAGCTGTGCGAGCCGGCGCTGCGTCTCGCCCACGAGGGCGTGGCCATGCCGCCGGCGCACGTCGCCTGCCTGCAGATGCTCGAGCCCGTGATGACGATGCGCGAGGGGGCGCGCATGTACTCGCCCGGCGGGACGCTCCTCCGCCCCGGCGACCGGCTGGAGCAGCCGGGCCTCGTCCGGACCCTCGAGCTCATCGCCGAGGAAGGCGCAGCGAGCGTGTACTCGGGATCGATCGCCGCGACGCTTCTCGCGCTGGTGGCGGAGCGCGGCGGCCTCGTCACGCGCACCGACCTCGAGTCGTACGAGGCCGTCTGGTCGGCGCCGGCGGAGATCGCGTACGCCGGCACGCGCTTCCTCACCCGCGACGGCCTCAACCCGGTCGGTCCTGCGCTCGCCGGCCTGCCGCCCCTCCGCCCGCTCGAGCCGCCGGAGCGGACGGTCGCGCTCTTCGACGCGCTGGACGCTGGGGAACCGCACCTGCCCGAGCACACCACGAACCTCGTCGCGGTCGACGGCGAGGGGAACGCGTGCGTGATCACGACCAGCCTCGGCCTCGGCTCCGGCGACTGGCTGCCGGGGCTCGACCTGCACCTGAACAGCATGCTCGGCGAGACCGACCTCGTCGTCGAGCCACTGCAGCCGGGAAGGCGGATGCAGAGCATGATGGCGCCGAGCCTCGCGCTCGACGACGGCGGGCTCGCGCTCGCGATCGGCTCGGCCGGCGGCACGCGTCTCCGAACCGCGCTCGTCGGCGTCGCCTCCGGCCTGCTCGACGAGGGGCTCGAGCCACGGGCAGCGGTCGAGCGGCCGCGACTCCACCCGGCCGGCGACGTCGTCAACGCGGAGCCGGGCATCGACGAGGACGCGCTCGCCGTGCTCGAGTCGCGCGGCCTGTTCGTCAGACGCTGGCCAGACCGCCACCACTACTTCGGCGGCGCCAGCCTCGTCGCGCGGTCGGGCGCAGCCGCGGACCCGCGCCGCAGCGGCGAAGCCGCCTACGCCGGGTAGCTCGCCGGCTGCGGCAGCTCGCGCATGCGCGGCAGCGGCGACGGGAGCAGGAAGAGCACGCCGAGCAGGGCGCCGGCGGTCGCGATCCAGAGCGTCTCGCGCAGCCCGATCGCGCTCCCGAGCCACCCGCCGGCGAGGCCGCCGAGCGGTCGCACGCCGTAGTTCACGACCATGTACGCGCCTGACACGCGCGCGCGGAGCCGGTCCGGCACGAGCGCCTGCTTGATCGACCCGCCGGCGATGTCGAGGATCATCACGCCGAGGCCGGAACCGAACTCGGCCGCGAAGAGCATCAGCAGCACGACCGCGTACGGCCCGGACGCGAGCGGGACGAGCAGCAGCGGCGCCGGGAAGAGCGCGCAGCCGAGCACGAACGCCGCCCCGACTCCGATCCGGCGGACGACACGTCCGACCACGGCCGCGCCGATCACGCCGCCGGCGGCGCCGGCCCCGAGCACGAGGCCGAGGATGCCCGGGCGCACGTGGAGCTCGCGGGTCGCGAACAGTACGAACAGTGCGAAGAAGACGAAGTTGAAGAAGTTGATCGTCGCAGTGGCGAGGAGCGACGCCCGGATCGTCGGCTCGGTCCAGACGAAGCGAGACCCGTCGGCCAGGTGGCCGCGGGCGCGCTCCTCTGCGGGCGGCTCCGGCGGCGAGATGCGGCGCAGGAAGAACGCGGAGCCGAGGAACGAGAGGGCGTCGGCGACGAGCGCCACGGGTGCCGACAGCGCCTGGACGAGCACGCCGCCGATGCTCGGGCCGCCGGCGTACGACACTGCCCGGCTGCCGTTCAGCAGCTGGTTGGCCTCGATGTACTCCTCTCGCGGCACGATCGAGACGAAGAGCGTGTTGTACGAGACGGCGAACAGCACGCTCAGGGTTCCCGTGAGAAACGCCGCGGCGTACAGGTGCTCCATCGTCAGCGCACCGAACGCATAGGCGACCGGGACCGTGAGCGTGACCGCAGCCCGGCCGACGTCCGCGGCGATCATCGCCTCGCGCCGCCGTCCGCGACGGTCGATCCACGCGCCGAAGTGGAGCGAGAAGAGCAGGTTCGGCGCGAGTGCGGCCGCGGTCAGGTACCCCATCTCGGCCGCGTGCGCGTGCAGCACCAGCACCGCGGCCAGCGGCAACGCGATCAGGCTGATCTGGTCCCCGACGAGCGAGATCGTCTGCGCGGTCCAGAAGTGGCGGAAGGTGAGGTTCTCCCGCAGCAGCCGCTGGATCATTCTGTCTCGTCCCGCGGGAAGGCCGCGTACACGAAGGACACCGGTCGCCCACCCTCCGGGCGGCGGTCCGGATCGTAGGCGGTCAGGAGCTCCCAGATCTTTCCTCCGAGCTCGCGCAGCTCCTCAGGTGTGAGGTGGACGAGGACGTCGCCGAGCTGGTGCGCCTCGCGCCACTCCTGCGGCTCGTCGGGCATGCGCTCCAGCCAGTCGAGGAGAAGGGCGAAGTAGCGCTCGACGATGATCGTGCTCAGCGCGGTCGCGGCCTCCGAGTGCGAGGCGCTCCAGCTGGTGTAGCGCGCGGTTGCGCGCCAGGGCCGTTCGCGCCCGCGGCCGCCCCCCGCCTCTTCGACGAGCCCCCACTTCGCCAGCTGCCGCAGGTGAAAGGAGCAGCTTGCCGGGCTCTCGCCGAGACGCTCGCCGGCCTGGCTCGCCGTCAGCGCGCCCTCGCGGCGGAGGAGGCCGACGAGCGCGAGGCGCGTGGGATGGGCGAGCGCGCGCAGTGCCCGCGGATCGGTGAGCTCGACGGTTCCCTTTGGCGTTTCGGGCATGTCGAAAGACTACTTTCGAAAGAAGTCTTTCGTCAAGTCAGACGGGGCGCTCGGCCGCCTCCGTCTCCGCGACGTCGCGGGCGATCTGGTCGACGAGCTCCTGCTCGGAGCCGAAGGCCCGCTCGTCGCGCAGCCGCCTCCACAGCTCCACGACGAGGCGGCTGCCGTACAGGTCGCCCACGAAGCCGAGCAGGAACGCCTCGATCCGGAGCTCGTCGCCGCCGTAGTGCGGATTCATGCCGATCGACACCGCTGCCCGGTGCCCGGCGGCGAAGCCGGCGTAGATCCCGTGCGCGGGGACGAGCAGGTCGGGCTCCGCGGACAGGTTCGCCGTCGGAAACCCGAGCGTCCCTCCCCGGGCGTCCCCCTCCACGACGACGCCTTCCACCTCCGGCGGCCGGCCGAGCATCCGCGCTGCAGCTTCGATCTCGCCCGCGTGCAGGTGCTGCCGAACGGCGGACGACGACACGCCCTCGAGCAGCGGCACCGCCCGGACGTCGAAGCCGAGCCGGGTAAGAAGGTCGAGGTCGCCCGCGCGGCGGTGACCGAAGCGGAAGTCCTCCCCGGCAACGACGGTGCGCGCCCCGATCGCGTCCAGGTACCGCGCCGCGAACTCCTCGGGCTCCACCCGCTGGAAGTCGAGCGAAAAATCGACGACGAGCGTCTCCTCGACGCCTGCCTCCGCGAGCAGGTCCAGCCGCCGCTCGAGCGTGGTCAGGAGCTCGACGCCGTACCCCATCACCCGGCGGGGATGCGGGTGGAAGGTGACCACCGTCGGCGTCGGCCCCGCCGCGAACGCCGCCTCGAGCACCCGCCGGTGGCCGAGATGGACGCCGTCGAACGTTCCGAGCGCGACGGTGCGGTCCGTGCGCCCGAGCTCGCTGGCGGAGTGGGCGACCTTCACGCCGGGAGCACCGCCCCGCCGACCGCGACGAGCTCGCCCGCGCACAGCGTGCGCACGTCGGGCGTCGCTTGCCTCCGGCCAGTCCTGATCGCCGCCGCCTCCTCGGCAGTGACCTCCACCGCGGGCAGGAAGGGCAGCGCCTCGGCCGGCGGCAACATCCGCGCCTCGTCGGCTTGCGCGACCGAGAAGGGGCCGACCTCCGTCCGGCGCAGGCTCCGGCAGTGCCCGCCGAGCGCGTCCGCGATCGAGCGGACGTACGTCCCGGACCCGACGCGGAGGTCGAGCGTCGCCACGCCGTCTCGATATGCGATCAGGTCGAGCGTGTCGACCCGCGAGCGCCGGAGCGGCATCTCCACCGCATGGCCGCGCCGGTGCAACCGGTAGGCGCGCTCCCCGCCGATCTTCACCGCCGACGCAGCCGGCACGGGCAGCTCGACCTCGCCTCGGAGGGCGGCGAGCCGCTGCTCGAGCTCCCCCTCGCTCGGTGGATCATGCTCCTCGACCACGTCCCCCTCGGGATCGCCCGTCGACGTCCGCGCCGCCAGGTCGACGTCGGTGGCGTAGCGCTTGCCCAGGCCGACGAGCCACGGCGCAAGTCTTGTTGCCGCTCCGGATAACACGAGCAGGAGGCCGCTCGCGAACGGGTCGAGCGTGCCGGCGTGTCCGGTCCGGGCCCTGGTCCTCTGCCGGATCGCCGCGATCACCTGGAAGGACGACGGTCCGGCCGGCTTGTCGACGAGGATCAGCCCCCTCGGGTCAAGCCCCCGCGGAGGCAACGAACTCCTCGCGGATGAAGCGCTTGATCTCGTCGATCGGCTCGGGGGTGGAGAAGCCCGCCGCCTGCCGGTGGCCGCCGCCACCGCGCTTGCGCGCGATCGCCGAGACGTCGATCTCGTCGCCGGACGAGCGCATGCTGATGCGGCGGTCCGCGTCCGCGGGTTCGGGCGGCTCGCGGATCGTCGCGGCCAGGTCGGCGCCGTCGACCGCGCGCAGGTAGTCGATGATCCCCTCCGCATACTCCTCCCCCACGCCGAGCTCGTTGAAGTCGCTGCGCAGGAGATACGTGATCACGAGCCGGCCGCCCTCGTACAGCTCGGCCCGGTCGAGCGCCTTCGCGAGCAGCTTCAGCTTCCCGAACTCGACCGACTCGTAGATCCCCTGGAAGACGCGGTGGACGTCGACGCCGGCCTCGACGAGCTCGGCCGCGAGGCGGAGCGCTTTCGGGGTCGTGTTCGTGTACTGGAAGCGACCGGTGTCGGTCACGAGCGCGACGTAGAGCGCCTCGGCGATCGCCGGCGTCAGCGCCACCGGGATCTCGGCCAGCACGTCACGGACGATCTCGCCGGTCGAGGACGCGTCCGGCACGATCAGGTTGAGCCGGCCGAAGCGCGTGTTGTCGTGGTGGTGGTCGACGTCGATCACGTGCGGAGCCGCGGCGAGGAAGTCGGCCGTGAGGCCCGTCCGCGCCTCGCTCGCGCAGTCGAGCGCGAGGACGACTCGTGTCCCGGCGTCGGCAGGCAGCTCGCGGCGGAGCCCGTCGAACGACATGAACGTGTAGTCCTGCGGCAGGCCGCCGTCGCCCGGCAGGAACATGACGCTGTCCTTGCCGAGCTCGTCGAGCGCGAGCTTCATCCCGAGGATCGAGCCGAGTGCGTCTCCGTCCGGGTTCTCGTGGGCGACGAGGAGGAACCTGTCATTCGCGCGAATCGCTTCCGCGACCGCGGCGAGCTCACTCAAGTCACCGCTCCGGCCCGCGCCTACGGCTCATTGACGAGCTCGTCGATCAGCTTGCTCATGCGGACCCCTTCGGCCACCGATCGATCGTATTCAAAGGCAAGCTGCGGGGTCCGCTTCATTCTCAGCTCTCGCGCGATGCGCGCCTGGAGGACGCCGTGGGCAGCGGCGAGCGCATCGAGCGTCGCCTGCCGCTTGCGCTCGGAGCCGAGCACGCTGACGTAGACGCGCGCGTGGCGGAGGTCCGGCGACGTCTCGACGGCAGTGACCGTGACGAAGCCGATCCGGGGGTCCTTCAGCTCCGGCACCGCCTCGGAGAGCACCTCGCGGACGGACTCGTTCACGCGGCGCATGCGGTCGCCCATGGGTTCTACGCTACCCGGCCCGACGACCGCCTATTCGCCTTTGACTCGGGCACTAGTCCTCGAGCGAGACGATCCGGCGGTCGACGCGGGAGACGACCCAGTCCTGCCCGTAGAGCCACCGCTCCGCTCCGTCGAGCAGCTCGTGCAGCTCGCCGACCTCGCGCGCGGCACAGGACATCGCGAGGAGCGAGCGCTGCCAGAGGTCGTGGTGGTCGACCTCGGCGACCGATGCACCGAACCGCTGCTGAAGGTGCGCCTTGGCGGACTGCACGTGCCGACGCTTCCCCTTCAGCGACCCCGCGTCGGGGAAGTGGAGCTCGATCGAGAGGATCCCGACGTAGCCGGAACTCAACGTGCAGCAGCGACCGCCAGCCGCGGCGCAGCAATGAGCCGGCCGCTCTCCGCGGTTGCGTCGCGGAGGCGCTCTGCCGCCTCGGGAGTTGCCTGTCCCGGCTGGAGGCGCCATTGCCAGTTGCCGTTGCCGACGGTGCCCGGGTGGTTCATCCGCGCCTCGGTCCCGAGCTCGAGCACGTCCTGCATCGGCAGGATTGAGACTCGTGCGCGCGAGGACAGCGCCAGACGCACGAGCCCCCAGACCGCGTCGCCGTCCTCGATCCCAGCCGCCTCGAGGTCGCCGCGTGCGAGCTCGAGGTCCTCGGGCGTCCCGGCGGCCAGCCAGCCGGCGATCGTCGGGTGGTCGTGCGTGCCGGTGTAGACGACGGCGTCCTCCGGATGGGCGGAGACCGCATGGCGGTGGCGATGGCGCTTGACGAAGCCGCGCCCGACGATGCGCATGCCCAGAAGCCCGAGCTCACTGCGCAGCCGGTCGACGGCGGACGTGATGATCCCGAGATCCTCGGCGACCAAGGGAAGCACTCCGAGTTCGCCCCGGACGGCGTCGAAGAGAGCGCGACCCGGCCCGCGGTGCCAACGCCCCTCCAGCGGGCTGCTCGCACCGGACGGAACCGCCCAGTACGCGACGAAGCCGCGGAAGTGGTCGATCCGGGCGAGGTCGACGAGCTCGAACGTCCGGCGGAAGCGCTCGATCCACCAGCGGTAGCCCTCGCGGCGCATCGCGCGCCAGTCGTACACAGGCTGGCCCCAGAGCTGCCCCTCCGGGTGAGAGATGTCCGGGGCGGCGCCCGCCTGGAGCCCCGCGGCGAAGAGCCCCGGGTGGGCAACGACGTCCGCGCTGTCGTGGGAGATGTAGATGGGGATATCGCCGATCAGGTGCACCCCACGGTCGGCCGCGTATGCCCGCAAGGCCTGCCACTCGCGCTCGAACCGGACCTGGTCCGCGGCTGCACCCGCGCCCGCCCAGCGTTCCCAGTCGCCGATCCAGTAGGCGTGGCGCCTGCGGAACGCCGCCAGCTCGGCCCGGCTGACCGGCGCCTCCGGCTCGGCGAGCAGTCCGCGCCACGCCGCGAACGCCGACGAGGAGGTGTAGGGCGAGCCAAACGCGTCGGGCGGGCCGAGCGGAAGGACCTGCCACCAACTCTGGCCCGCGGCCTCCAGCCAGTCGACGAACTCGTACGCCTCGGGCCCCAGCCGCCCGCCGGGCAGCGAGGTGACGTGAAGCAGCACGCCGCTCGAGCGGCGCACCGCGCGTGCCTCTCGAATCCCCGTCAAGCGCATCACTCTAGAGTCCCGGTCTGACCTCATTGATTACCTGCCCGCGAAGGTCGTAACCACCCTCGTTCGAGTAGTTCGAGGAGAGGATCTGTAGCGAGTTAGCTCGCGGCGGGAGGCTCGGTCAGCGCCGTGCGCTCGATCTCGCGCGTCTCGAAGGCCTCGAGCTCGTCGCCGATCTTCACGTCGTCGTAGTTCGCGAGGTGGATGCCGCACTCGAAGCCGTCCTGCACCTCGCGCGCGTCGTCCTGGAAGCGCTTCAGCGAGTCGATCGTGGTCGTGTAGACGACCGTGCCGTCGCGGACGACGCGCACGTTCGCGCCGCGGCGGACGACGCCGCTCGTGACCATGCAGCCGGCGATCGTGCCGACGCGCGAGGCCCGGAAGGTCTCGCGTACCTCCGCCTCGCCGATCGTCTCCTCGGTCGTGACCGCGGACAGCATCCCGACCAGCGCCTGCTCGATGTCCTCGGTGAGCTTGTAGATGACGTTGTAGGTGCGGATCTCCACGCCCTCGCGGTCGGCGAGCGATCGCGTCTCGGCGTTCGGGCGCACGTTGAACCCGACGACCATCCCACCGGACGCGGAGGCGAGCATGACGTCGTTGTCGGTGATCCCGCCCACGCCGGAGTGGATGACGTTCACGCGGACCTCCGGGTGCTGGATCTTGCCCAGCTCGCTGACGATCGCCTCGACCGACCCCTGGACGTCGCCCTTGACGACCAGGTTCAGGTCCTTGACCTCGCCCGCCTGCATCTGCTCGAACAGATGCTCGAGCGACACGCCGCTGGACGGCCGTGTCGCGAGCTGCTCGCGACGGAGCCGCTCGGCGCGCTTCTGCGCGAGCTCGCGGGCCTGCCGCTCGTTCTCGACCACGCGCGCAAGCTCTCCCGCGGGGGGCGGCCGGTCGAAGCCGAGAATCTCGACGGGGTCGCCCGGCCCCGCCTCGTTCAGCTTCTCGCCCTTGTAGTTGTAGAGCGCCCGCACCCGGCCCCAGGCGTCGCCGGCGACGATCGCGGCGCCGATCCGGAGCGTGCCGCGCTGGACGAGCATCGTCGCGACCGGGCCACGGCCGACGTCGAGCCGCGACTCGATGATCGGGCCGGAGGCCTCGGCTTCCGGATTCGCCTGCAGCTCCAGCTCGGCGTCGGCGACGAGCAGCACCTTCTCGAGCAGCTCGTCGAGGCCCGTCTGCTGCCTCGCCGACACGCGCGCGACCTGCGTGTCCCCGCCCCACTCTTCGGGCTGGAGCCCCTCCGTCGCGAGCTCGGCGAGCACCTTGTCCGGATTCGCGTCGGGCAGGTCGACCTTGTTCACGGCGACGACGATCGGCACCCCGGCCGCGCGCGCGTGCGAGATCGACTCCTTGGTCTGCGGCATCACGCCGTCGTCGGCGGCGACGACGAGGACTGCGATGTCGGTGACCTTCGCGCCTCGCGCACGCATGGCGGTGAACGCCTCGTGGCCGGGCGTGTCGAGGAACGTCACCCTCCGGCCGTCGACGCCGACCTGGTACGCGCCGATGTGCTGGGTGATCCCACCGGCCTCCGTCTCCACGACCTTCGCGTTGCGGATCGCGTCCAGCAGCGTCGTCTTGCCGTGGTCGACGTGGCCCATGATCGTGACCACCGGCGGGCGCGGCACGAGCGTCGCGGGGTCGTCCTCGACCGCCTGCGGCTCCTCGTCCTCCTCGTCGGCGTGCTTGACCGTCACCTCGCGCTTCAGCTCGGCGGCGAGAAGCTCGACCTCGTCGTCGGTCAGCGACTGCGTCGCCGTCTTCAGGGCGCCGAGGCCCATCAGGATCTTGATGATGTCCTGCATCCCGACGCCGACCGCCTGCGAGAACTCGCGGACGGTGACGCCGGAGGGGACGACGACCGGACCGGAGGGCGGGACGACCTCGCGCGGCTGTCTCGGCCCCGCAGGCCGCTGCTCCCGCGCGCGGCGATCGTCGGGCCGCGGGCGCGCGGCGCCGCTGTCGATGACGACACGCCGCCGGCGGCCGGCGCCGCCACCCTGGCGCGGTCTGATCGGTCTCTTCGGTCCGTCAGCCATCGCGTTCAGTGTAGAGGGCTGAAAGTCCAGGTTCGACCCGTACGGGTTGCCGCAGGACGCGCGCGAACGCGCGGCGCGCGGCTGCACGCTCGAAGCACGCCAAGCGCCGGCAGGTGTAGGCGCCGCGGCCCGGCCTCCCCCGGCCCGGGGTTACCCGGCCGTCGGTGGCGACGAACCGCAGCAGCTCCGGGAGCGGCGCCTTCCGGCCGCACCCGATGCACGTGCGGACGGGCTCCGCCACGGATCAGGCTGTTCCCTCTTGCATCGCCGGCTCGGTCGCCGACTCCGCGGACGCCGTCGGCTCGGCGTTGGCAACGGGTTCTGACTCCGGGACGACGTTCTCCGCCGGCGCGCCGGCGCCGTCCACCGCGGAGTCGAGTGTTCCGTCCTCGGCGGTCCCCTCGGGTTCCTCCTCTTCGGCGACGCCGGGCTGGACGATCTGGTCGCCGAGGTCCTCGCCGGCAGCCTCGCGCTGCGCGAGCTCCTGGTGCGCGGCGATGCCGCAGAAGCGGGAGCCGGGCAGCGCCGTGTTCGGGCAGCGCTTGCGGTTCGAGAGGATCGCGACGCAGCGGCCCGTGAACTCGTCGCCGTCGGCCCCAGCGAAGGCGGCCTCGGCCTCGGCCTGCGCGAACTCGGTGTCGGACTGGATGTCGACCTTCCAGCCGGTGAGACGCGCGGCGAGGCGGGCGTTCAGGCCTTCCTTGCCGATCGCGAGCGCGAGCTGGTCGTCGGGGACGACCACCGTCGCCTCCCTGGTCTCGTCGTCGATGTACACCTCGCGGACGCGTGCGGGCGAGAGCGCCTTGGCGACGAAGCGCGCCGGCTCCGAGTTCCACGGGATGATGTCGATCTTCTCGCCCCGGAGCTCCGAGACGACCATGCGCACGCGTGAGCCGCGCGGGCCGACGCACGCGCCGACCGGGTCGACGCCCTGGGCATGCGACTCGACGGCGATCTTCGACCGGTAGCCGGGCTCGCGGGCGACGCCGCGGATGTCGACGAGGCCGTCGGCGATCTCCGGCACCTCGAGCTCGAAGAGCGTCCTGATCAGCTCCGGATCACGCCTGGAGAGGATCACCTGCGGGCCCTTCGTGCCGGAGCGGACCTCGGTGATCACCGCCTTGATCCGGCTGCCCTGCTCGTAGCGCTCGCCGTCGACCTGCTCCGAGCGCGGCAGCAGCGCCTCGACCTTGCCGAGGTCGACGAGCACGTTGTTGCGGTCGCCGGCCTGCTGGACGATCCCGGTCACGACCTCGCCGACGCGGTCGATGTACTCGTCGTACATCATCTCGCGCTCGGCCTCGCGGATCCGCTGCAGGATCACCTGCTTCGCCGTCTGCGCGGCGATGCGGCCGAAGTTCTCGGGCGTGACGTCGGCGCGCTGCACGAGCGACGGGTCGACGTCGGACCAGTCGATCTGGAGATCGTCGTCCGAGATCAGCACGTGCGAGTGCTCGCCGGTCTCGCGCTCCTGCTCCTCGAGCTCCGTGATCGCGCGTTCGCGAGCCTCCTCGATCAGGCGTTCCTCGATGTCCTTCGGGAGCTCGATCGAGTAGACGCGGAAGTCGCCGCTGTCGGAGTCGAGCTCGACGGTCGCGTGCCGCGAAGCGCCGGGAGTCTTCTTGTACGCGGCGAGCAGCGCGTCCTCGAGTGCGTGGATGAGGGTGTCCTCCTCGATCCCCTTCTCGCGCTCGATCGTCCTGACCGCCTCGATGATCTCTCTGCTCATGTCATCGCCCTTCCCATGTCATTGCCGTTCGTCGACGAGGTTGCCCCGCACGATCACTCCGTACGGAATGGAAACGCGCTCGCGGTCTGCCACGTCGAGCGCCAGCGCGTCGGGGTCCGCGGAAGCGACTCGCCCACGAAAGCGCTTACGACCGTCGATATCCGTCTCGGTCCTGATCGCCACCTTGCGCCCGACCGCGTTCCGGAAGTGCGCCGACGTGCGTAGCGGCCGTTCGATGCCCGGCGACGAGACGTCCACGGTGTACCGGTCCAGATAGCCGCGGAGCAGGTTCGTCACGCGCTCGCACAGGGCGTGGTCGACGCCCGTGGGATGGTCGATGAAGACCGTGAAGCGCTCCGGGCCCGAGAGCTCGACCGCGAGCACCTCGACTCCGGGCAGCCCGCGCTCGACGGTCTGCGAGACCTCCCGTGTCAGTTGTCGCTCCCTGTCGTGCACATGCGCCACGAAAAACGCCCCCTACACAAGAAATGGGCGCCGCGCGCCCATTTCGCCAAGCCGGTGAAATGTGGTGCTGAGAGGATAGCAAGGGTCGCCCGCGGGGAGTGCGAGCCGTGGCCCGGCGAACGACAGAGACCCAGCGTCAGAGGACGGAGGAGGCGAGATGAAGGCGTTTCGGTGGATCATGCTTGTCGGGCTCGTCACGGTCGTGCTCGTGCCCGCGGCGGGGCACGCTCGATCGGAGGCGTCGCAGATCACGAGCTGCGGCCAGACCGTGACGACGGACGCCGTGCTGACCCAGAGCCTCACCTGCACGGGGGACGGCGTCGTCGTGGGTGCCTCCGGGATCACGATCGACCTGAACGGGTTCGCGATCAAGGGGGACGGAGGCTCGGGCGACTACGGCATCGACAACTCGGCCGGGCACGACGACGTCACGGTCAAGCAGGGAGTGCTGCGCCAGTTCGAGACGGGCGTCTACGCCGCGAATCAGGCGGACCACGTCTCGGTGGGGAACGTCGCAGCGGTCCGCAACGAGAACGCCGGCCTCTTCGTCGTCGGGGACTTCGCGTCGGTCCGGTCGTCGACGTTCGCGGCGAACAGCTTCGACGGGATCGAGATCATGGGCGCGTCGGCCGCGATCAGATCTGCGAACTCCGCCGGGAATCGCGACGTCGGCATCTCGGTCGTCGGAGGCTCCGCGCTGATCCAGTCGTCCGGTGCGTCCGGGAACAACATCGGCATCTACGTGAACGGCGACGGCGCCAGGGTCCGCGCCTCGAAGGCCTTCGCGAACGGGCACACGGGCATCTGGGTCAGCGGCGACGCTGCCGTCGTCTCGGGCAACCGCGCCGACGGCAACGGGTATGCGAATCTCGTTTCGGACGGCCTTGGGCTCGGCCTCGTGGCCGACACCTGGACGACGACAGCTCCGGTCGGCTCGAACGTCGCCCGCGGCAACGACAACCCGAACGAGTGCGTGCCGGCCTCGCTGTGCTGACCGGGGTTCGGGCGGTCAGGCGGCGGCGGTCTCGGCGACGCGCTGCGCGACCGCGACGACGTTGCCGTCCGGGTCGGCGAACCACGCCGCCCGCTCGCCCCAGGACCGGTCGGCCGGCGGGTTGAGGGAACGTGCCCCCGCGGCCTCGAGCCTGGCGAGCGTCGCGTCCAGATTATCCACACGGACGTAGAGGTACGCGGGCGCCACCCGCCCCTCGTCGAGCTCGGCCGGCTCGGCGCCGACCATGCCGGCGTAGGCCTCGCGCTGGAAGAGCCCGAGCGAGCCGCCGTCCGGCGGAAGCAGCTCGACGTAGTTCCGGTAGTCGATGCGCCTGTTCCGCGGCCAGCCGAACGCCTGCTCGTAGAACTCGACGGAGCGCGCGAAATCGGTGACGGCGAAGATCACCTGCACGCTCGGGAGCTTAGATCAAGGGCGTCAGACCCAGCACGAGCGCGAGGGCTCGATCGATCTCCTGCTGCTCCCGCCGCGCGATCGACCCCACCAGCTCGCCGAGGCGCGCGTGGTGAACCGCGCGGAGCTGCTCGACGAGCACGGACGTCGGCACTCCCCCGATATCCACGCACGGGCGGAATGCGCGAGGAGGCGCAGATGCCGACGTCGGGGCGACGATCACGGTCGAGAGCGGAGCGAGCTCGTCGGCCTGCAGGACGACTGCGAAGCGTGCGCCCGCCTGCTCGTGTCCGCGGCGATCCTTCGGCGCCTTGAATCGGAACACCTCACCACGATTCATCGAGAGACTCCATGAATTCCAGGGTCGCCCTCGCTTCGGCAAGGTCGGCGCGATCACGGGCGGCAGCCTCCGCTTCCGCGCGTAGCGCCTCCGAGCGCGTACGGCGCGCGGTCTCCAGCAGCGCGTCCCGAATCGCGTCCGAACGCGACTTGCCGCCGGCAGTGAGGAGAGCCAGGGCTCGCGCCGCCTCGTCGTCGAGCCGCAGAGAGACCATCTTGCCCGTCATCGTAGCTCGACTGTATCACGAATGTGATACAGGACTGCGACCGCTTGCGGGGGTCGCTCAGAGCACGATCGTCACCGGCCCGTCGTTGACCAGCTCGACTTGCATCCGCGCACCGAACACGCCGGTCGCCACGTCGACCCCGAGGTCGCGCAGGGCGGCGCAGAAGGCCTCGTAGACCGGCTCCGCCTCCTCCGGCGGAGCCGCGTGACCGAAGCTCGGCCGGTTGCCCTTGGCCGTGTCGGCGATCAGCGTGAACTGGCTGACCACGAGCGCGGAGGCGCCCACGTCGAGCAGCGACCGGTCGAACTTGCCCTCGTCGTTCTCGAAGATGCGCAGGTTCGCCACCTTCGCGGCAAGCCGCTCAGCGGCAGCCGCCGTGTCGCCGCCCGCCACACCGAGCAGCACGCAGAGCCCGGGTCCGATCTCGCCGCCCGGCGAGACGGCAGCGCGGGCGACGCGCTGGACGACCGCTCTCAGGTGTCGAGGTCCATCACGCGCGCCGCGTACTGCTCGCTGCTCGGACGCAACGACCGCGCGAGCTTGTAGTGCCCATTCGCCTCAGCCGCCCTGCCCTGCTTCTCGAGGCAGCGGCCGAGCGCGTAGTGCGCGTAGTCGTCGGTCGGCGAGAGGTCGAGCACGGCGCGGAACTCCGCGGCGGCCTCGTCGAAGCGGCCGATCCGGAAGTAGGCGATCCCGAGCGACTCACGAATCGAGGCCTTGTCGGG
Organism: Gaiellaceae bacterium; assembly: GCA_035274625.1. Lineage (GTDB taxonomy): Bacteria > Actinomycetota > Thermoleophilia > Gaiellales > Gaiellaceae > DATBLE01. Next base: position 2,624 of record DATENZ010000115.1, on the reverse strand, counting down.
CGCGCGGCGCTTCGCCTTCTCGAGCGGCACCGTCGCCTGGGCGGCCATCCCCTTGCGGAGGTGCCGCCGGCCCTGCTGGAAGTAGTCGTAGACCTCGCTCATCGTTCCTCACGTCCCATACCGAACTCTTCTTAGTCAAGCGGACGCGTCAAGTCCGGTCCACGATCTTCCAGTACGAGTCCTTCTTCACCACCTCGTCGCCGCGGAAGGTCCAGAGGTCACAGCCGCGCAGCTCGAGGCACTCACCGTCGGTCGTCGTCCCGGTCAGCGTCCACTCGGAGACTGCGCGGTCGCCGCTGAACCAGTGCGTCGCGTCGCCGTAGTGCACGTCCGGGATTCCGGCGAAGCGCCCGGCGATTCCCTCTCGAACGGCAGCAGTCCCGACGAGACGCCGCCCGCACGGCTCCGGTCCCCGCGGCGTCTCGAAGACGACGTCCTCGGCGAAATACGACATCACCCCGTCGGTGTCGTGCCGGTTGAAGGCGTCTGCGATCGCCTCCAGCGTGTCCATCCTGTCCATGAGGACTCCTTTCTACGGCGGTCGAAACGGCGCGAGATACCGGAAGTTGTGGCGCACCAGGTCGAACGGGTCCGTGAGGTCGCGCGTCGGCCCGATCTCGACGCCGGACACCGTCTCGCCGGCGTCGATCAGCCCCTGGAAGACGGTCGCGAGCTCGAACGGAGGCCCGGGCAGGTCGTCGAGGAGCTGCCGCTCGAACGTCTCGCCCAGCCGCCACAAGGGGGCCGCCGCCAGCGGATTGGCGGGGTCGTCGTCGAGCACGCGGACGATCCGGCCGTTCACGATTCGCAGCGCGTAGCGGTGCGGCGGCGAAGGCGGCGGGTCCCGCCGCCCCGCGATTGCGTGCCCGGGAGTCGCCGCGAAGGACGCCACGTCGCCCGGAGCGAACACCGTGTCCGCTGCGACGACGATGGCCGGTACCTCTTCGAGCCCGCGGCGCACCGCATCCGCGGAGCCGAGCGGCTGCGGCTGCCGGACGAAGCGGACCTCGGCCGGAAAGCCGGCGAGCAGCGCCTCGACCTGCGCCGCAAGGTGACCCGTCACGACCGTGATCCGGTCGATCCCGGCCGCCCGCAGCCCGTGCAGGAGCGTCACGATCACCGGCCGGCCGTCGATCGGGAGCACCGGCTTGGCGTAGCGCTCGGTCAGCGGCCGCAGGCGCCGGCCCTCACCCGCCGCCATCACGACAGCGTGCATTCGCGCTACGGCTGCAGCAGCCGCTCGACCTCGTCGAGGATCGCCGCAGCGACCTGCCGCTTCGGCGAGCGCTCCACCCGCTGCTCGCCGGCGGCCGAGATCAGCACGACCTCGTTCTCCGGCGCGTCGAAGCCGATGTCCGACCTCGAGACGTCGTTGAAGACGACGAGGTCGAGCCCCTTGTCGACGAGCATCCGGCGCTTCCGGTCGAGGCCTTCCTCACCCTCCTCGGCGCCGAACCCGACGAGGAGCGTGCCGTTCTTGGCCGCCGCGAGCGAGCGCAGGATGTCCTCCGTCGGGTTCAGCCGGACCTGCCACGGCTCAGCCGACTTCGGCCGCTTGCCCGAAGTCGCCTCGGGCGCGTAGTCCGCAACTGCTGCCGCCATCAGCACGACGTCGGCGTCCGCACGCGCCTTCGCCTCGCGCGCCATGTCCGCGGCCGTCGGCGTGAGCACGACGTCCACCCCGCCCGGCGCCGGCACCGCCAGATTCGCGGCGAGCATCGTCACCCGCGCACCGCGCCTGCGTGCCTCTGCCGCGAGCTCGACACCCATCCGGCCCGACGAGCGATTCCCGAGGAAGCGGACGCTGTCGAGCGGCTCCCGCGTCCCGCCGGCGGTGACGAGGACCGTCTTGCCGGCGAGCGCGTCGGACTCGCCGAGCAGCTCGCGGCAGCGCGCGTAGATCGTCTCGGGCTCGCTCATCCGCCCGACGCCCGTCTCTCCCTCGGCGAGCTCGCCCGCCTCCGGACCGATCACGTGGACGCCCCGCTCGCGGAGCAGCGCCGCGTTCGCCTGCGTCGCGGGCTGCTCCCACATGCGGACGTTCATCGCCGGCGCGGCGAGCACCGGCCCGCGGAAGGCGAGCGCGAGCTCCGTCAGGACGTTGTCCGCGAGCCCGTGCGCGAGCTTCGCGAGGGTGTTTGCCGACAGCGGGGCGATCACGAGCAGGTCCGCCTCGACGAGATGCGGGTAGAGCTGGCGCGGCTGCTCCCGCCGGGCGAGCGCCTCGAACGTCTGCGCGGTCACGAACCGCTCCGCACCGGGCGTCAGCAGCGGCGTCACCTCGTGCCCGCCCTTGACGAGCAGCCGGCAGAGCTCGCACGCCTTGTACGCGGCGATGCCGCCCGTCACTCCAAGAATCACACGCGCCATAGACGGATTGTGGCCGGAAACTCACAACCCGTGGCGGGCGGAGCCGGGCTTTGCCCGAGCGCAGCCCTCGGCTCGACTCTGCGTGGGCGACGAAGAAGGAGGGGGCTCGTGGGGGAACCATGGGGTTCCCCCCCGTCAATCACAACCCGTGGCGGGCGGAGCCGGGCTTCGCCCGAGCGCAGCCCTCGGCTCGACTCTGCGTGGGCGACGAAGAAGGAGGGGGCTCGTGGGGGAACCATTGGGTTCCCCCCCGT
>DATENZ010000114.1:0-23704 GCA_035274625.1 Gaiellaceae bacterium | reverse complement strand
GCGCCTCCCCGGCGCACGTGCTGGCCGCGCAGGCGGCCGAGGGTCTCGCACTCGCGGCTCCCGCCGGGGCCGCGGGCTGGCTCGCGGCGCGCCTCGCCATCCCCGACTACCCGAGCACCCTCTCGTGGGCGCTCGTGGCAGCGCTCGTCGCCGGCACCGCGGCGCTCTTCGTCGCGTCGATCGCGGGACTTGCGCGTCGAGCCGTCGGGCCGCCGGCGCGCGACGAGGTCGTCGTTTCGCGGCTCGCGCCGCGGAGGCTCGTCCTGGAGGGGCTCGTGGTCGCGCTGGCGCTCGGCGGCGTCTACCTCCTGCGGCGGCGTGGGCTCGCGAGCAGCGACGAGGGGGGCTTCGACGCGTACCTCGCGGGCGTCCCGGTCCTGCTCGGGCTCGCCGTGGGACTCGTCGCGCTGCGCCTGTACCCGCTGCCGCTGCGCGCGCTCTCGGTCCTCGCGCGCCGGCGACGCGGGATCGTGCTGCCGCTCGGGTTGAGCCGCAGCGCGCGGGAGCACGCCGTCAGCTCCGCGCCGCTGCTCGTGCTGCTCCTCGCCGTCGCGGTCGCGATCTTCTCCGCCGTGGAGCTGACGACGGTCGAGACGGAGCAGGAGCGCTCGGCGTGGCATCAGGTCGGCGCGGACGTCCGGATCGAGGCACCCGAGGACGGCAGCCTGCCGCGGTCGCTCGCGACGGGGGTCGAGCGGCTCGGGGCAACGGTCGCCGCGGCGTACGCCCGGCCGGCCGGAGCCGTCGGCCCGCAAGCGCCGCTGCTGGTCGCGCTCGACCTGCCCGCCTACGAGCGAGTCGTCCGGGGGACGCCGGACGCGCTGCGGTTTCCGCGGGCGCTGTCGGAGCCGACGCCCGTCGCGATCGGGATCCCCGCGGTCGTCTCGCCGGAGTGGGCGATCGGCGCTGTCTCGCTACCCGCCGGCGGAGGCCATCCGATCTCGCTGATCCCCGTCGGCCGCCGCGAGAGCCTTCCCGGGGTGCCGCCCGGAACGCCGTTCGCGGTCGTCCCGCTGCCGGCCTACGACTCGGCCGTGCGTGAGGCGACGCTGGCCGCGGTTCCGCGGACGCGCCTGTACCTTCGCGCGCCCGCGGGCCGGCTGCCCGCGATTCGCGAGCTGGTCGCCCGAGAAGCGCCCGGCGCCGAGGTCGTCACGCGCGACGCGGCCGAGCAGGCGCTGCGGGCATCGCCGCTCGTCTCGAGCACGCTCCAGGGCTTCCGGGCTGCGATCATCATCGCCGGGCTCTACGCCGCCCTCGCCACGCTCCTGATGGTTCTCATCTCCGCCCAGTCGCGAGCACGCGACCTCGCCTACCTCCGGACGATGGGCGCCTCGGAGCGGCAGGGTCTCGCCCTCGCGGCCGTCGAGCTCGGCCCGATGGCGGCGACGGCCGTTGCGCTCGGGGTCGCCGTCGGCGCGGTCGTCCCGTCGCTGATCGCCTCTGGGCTGCGGCTCGGCTTCTTCACGGGCGGGAGCGCGCGGCCGCCGGTCACAGTGCCGTGGCTCCAGCCGACGGCGCTCTCGCTTGCGCTGCTCGGGCTGGTCGCCGCCTGCGTGCTCGGGACCGGGATGATCCTGCGGCGGACCGACCTGAGCCGGGTCCTGCGGATCGGCGAGGAGCGCTGAGAGACGTGGCCGCAGCACCAGCGATCCTCTGCGACAACCTGGTCAAGATCTACAAGGTCGCCGACCTCGAGGTCGTGGCGCTCCAGGGTCTTGACCTGGTCGTTGGCGCCGGGGAGCTGATCGCGCTCGTCGGCGCCTCGGGGAGCGGAAAGTCGACGCTGCAGAACATCCTGGGCGGGGTCGACGTGCCGACGGCCGGTCGCGTCGAGGTCGCGGGGCAATCGCTGACGGATCTCACCGAGCGCGAGCGGACGCTGTACCGGCGCCGGGTCGTCGGCTTCGTCTGGCAGCAGACCTCGCGGAACCTGCTCCCGTACCTGACCGCGCTCGAGAACGTGGAGCTGCCGATGACGCTCGAGGGTCTGCCGCGGGCGCAGCGGCGCGCCCGCGCGACCCGCCTCCTCGAGGTCGTCGGCCTCGGCGGGCGGGCCGGGCACCGTCCGGAGGCGCTGTCCGGCGGCGAGCAGCAGCGGGTCGCGGTCGCCGTCGCGCTCGCGAACGACCCGCCCGTGCTGCTTGCGGACGAGCCGACCGGCGAGCTCGACACCGACAGCTCGACCGAGCTCTTCGAGACGCTGCGGGCGCTCAACCACGAGTTCGGGGTGACGATCGTCGTGCTCACGCACGACCCGCTCGTCTCGGAACAGGTGAACAGGACGATCGCGATCCGGGACGGTCGCATCGCGACCGAGACGCTGCGCCGGCTCGAGCTCGGCGTCGGCGGCGAGGAGCGCGTCGTCGCGGAGGAGCTGGCCGTCCTCGACCGGTCGGGCCGGCTCCAGCTGCCGCAGGAGTACGTCGACGCGCTCCAGATGGAGCGCCGCGTCCGGCTGGCGCTCGAGCGAGACCACGTCTCGATCTGGCCGCACCGCGCGTTCGGGGAGGGCAGCGATGGCCACTGAGCCGCTCGTTCGCCTCGAGAGCGTGACGAAGGAGTACCGGCTCGGCCGCGAGACGGTCCACGCGCTGCGAGGGGTCTCGCTCGAGCTCGCGGAGGGCGAGCTCGCCGTCGTCCACGGGCGGTCGGGCTCGGGCAAGACGACGCTGCTGAACATGATCGGCGGGCTCGACCGGCCGACGAGCGGGCGCGTCACCGTCGACGGCACGGAGGTCTCGGCGCTTGACGAGGCGCGGCTGGTCGGCTTCCGGCGCGAGACGATCGGGTTCGTGTTCCAGGGCTTCGGGCTGATCCCGATCCTGAGCGCCGCGGAGAACGTCGAGGTGCCGCTCCGGCTCCGGCGCGTCGACCCGGCCGAGCGCGTGCAGCGGGTGCGAGAGCTCCTGCGCATCGTCGACCTCTCCGGCCGTGCGCACCACCGGCCGCAGGAGCTCTCGGGCGGGGAGCAGCAGCGGGTGGCGATCGTCCGCGCGCTGGCGAACGAGCCGCGCCTCCTGATCGCCGACGAGCCGACCGGCCAGCTGGACTCCGAGCGCGCCCGCACGATCATGCAGCTGCTGCGGCGGCTCGTCGACGAGCGGGGCATCTCGGCGATCGTGGCGACGCACGACCCGCTGCTGATCGGGATGGCCGACCGCCGCATCTCGCTGCGCGACGGCGCTGTTGTGCCCGACTAGGTTGCGGGCGCCGGCGGGCGCGTGCTCAGCAGCCGATCACGGCGCGGATCCGCTTCGCGTCCACGATCCACTCGCTCGCCGTCGAGGCCGGGATCTTGCTGCCGGAGCGCAGCCGCACCTCGCGGAGGAATTGCTGGAGCTTCGAGCAGGCGCGACTGGCGAGGTCGGAGTCGAGCGCTGCTGCCGCGTCTGCCAGCATCGCACCGAGGCTCTGCCGAAGCGCCTCGTTCGTGAGCGTCTGGACATCGGCGAGGAGACTCGTGATCTGCTCATCCGCGCCCAGGACTCTCACCCTGAATGCGCCTACGGCGACGTTCCCTGCCACGTCCGTGGCGCTGCAGGTGACGATCCGGGTGCCGATCGGGAACCTCGAATCGCTCGCCCGGCTGCAGGTGACCGGCACGGCGCCGTCGGTCTCGTCGGTCGCGCTGGCGGTGTAGCTGACGCGCACACCGAGCCGGCGCGTGGCGTCCACTGTTAGGTCGCCGGGCAGGCTGAGGACCGGAGACGTGACATCGCCGCTCGCCGGGAAGTGGACGAGGAAGACCTGGTTGGCGCTGGTCCGGAAGGCGAGATCGCTCCGGGCCATCTGGACGAGGCTCGAAGGCGTGCCTGAAATCCCGCTGATGACGTAAAGCTGCCGCAAGGTGAACGTGCTCGAGTCGAACTCGCTCAGCGTGCCGCCGTTCAGATGGAAGAGCTTGCCGTGCGCGGTGTCGGGCTCGATCAGACCATTGGAGCCGAACGGGAACGTTGCAAGGAGCGTCCGCGCCTCGGGATCGATCGTTCGGCCCCCCGTCGCATAGATTCGCCCGGCGTCGAACTCGATGTCAGGGGAGCCGTTGATCAACTGCTGCGTGACGTCCTGAACCGTGACGCCGTCTGCGTCGACGGCCATTCGGCGGAAGCCGAACTCTGAAGTCTCGGTGTTTTGACCGTACAGTCGACTCGCCGACGCTCCGAACTCGATGACGTTGCTCCCGGTGTGGTCCGGCGTCTGGTTGGGCAGCTTGACGCCCTCTTCGTAGATTGCGACACCCCCGTGGCGAGGGCTGACGCCGGCGCGCGTACGAGAGACGGCGACCGCGCCGGGGTCGGTGGGTAGCACTTCCATGTCCTGCACCTCGTACGGCCCGGCGAACGGATCGGAGCCAAGGGCGAACGCCAGCCCCGGCTTCAGCGATGGGAGCGAAACCCGCCGCACTGCGGATGCTCCGGTCAGCGCGACGTAGAGAGACGTGCCGTCGGCTGAGAGCGCGAGCTTTCCGGCGGCGCCGCCGACGGGGGCGGAACCCGTGACACCACCCGACGCCGGATCGATCGCGACGACGTCTCCTGCCGGCGTCGAGGCGTAGAGCTTCTGCGAAAAGGGATCGTACGCGAGGTCGTTCGTCGCCAGACCGACCTGCACGACGGTCGGCTGCGGCCCTGAGACGGTGACTGCGAACGAACCGGCGGCGGCGTTACCTGCATGGTCGGTGGCGGTGCAGACGACTCGGCTCCGGCCGATCGGGAACACGCTGCCCGAGCCCGGGACGCAACTCGCCGGAAGCGCCCCGTCGACGTCGTCGGTCGCCGACGCCGTGTAGGTGACGGCGGCGCCCGCGGAGCCAGTTGCGTCAACAGCGAGGTCGCCGGGAAGGCTGAGCGTGGGCGGCGTGGTATCGGCGGCGTCCCGGAAGTGGACGAGGAAAACCTGGTCGGCGCTGGTGCGGAAGGCGAGGTCGCTTCCGCCGATGCCGACAAGGCTTGCGGGGGTTCCCGAGATGCCGGCGACCGGATACGACTGCCGGAGCGTGAACGTACTCGGGTCGTACTCGCCTAACGTCGCGCCGCTCAGTTCGAAGACCCTGCCGTGCGCCGTGTCGGGCTCGACCGGCCCGGCCGAAGGGAAGGGAAATGTGCCGAGCACGCTCAGCCCCTCCGGATCGATCACCCTCCCGGTGGTCGCGTAGATGCGGCCAGCGTCGAACTCGATGTCGCCCGGGTTCGGGATCAGTCCTCTTGTCGCGTCAACCGAGCTGACCCCCGAAGGGCCGACCGTCATCCGGCGGAAACCGAACTCGGAGATCTCGCTGTTGTAGCCGTACAAGCGGCTTGCGCTCGACCCGAACTCGATCACGTTGCTGATCCCGAAGCGCGACGTCTCGTCGGGCAGCTTCACCCCGTCGTCGTAGATCGCCACTCCCTCGTGCCGCTGGCTGAAGCCGACATTTCGGCGCGACACCGCGAGCACACCGGCATCGTCGGGCGAGACCTCCAAGTCCTCGACGAAGAGCGGTCCGTTCGATGCGGTTGAGCCGAGCGCGAACTGCAGCCCCGGGGTGAGCGACGGAAGTGCGACGCGCCGCACGGCCGCTGCGCCGTCCAGCGCCACGTACAGGTACTGGCCGTCCGCCGAAACGGCGAGCTTTCCGGGTTCGCTTCCGACGAACGCGGAGGCGACGACGCCCCCCGACGCCGGATCCAGCGCAACGACTCGATTCCCGAACGTTCCGGCGCCGCTGGGGACGGAGGCATAGAGCCGGTTCGAGAGCGGATCGAAGACCAGATCGCTGGTCGGCAGCATCAGCCGCGTGACCACCGGCGTTCCGGTAACCGCGTGTGAGGCGCCTGCCGGGCCGGCAAGGCAGAAGAGGCCGGCGAGCGCGGCGAGGAGGAGTAGACGCGCCGTATGCAAGGGTCCGGCCGCCGGCCGAGGGTGCCTCTCCACCCGACCGAAGCTAGGTCGCTCCCGGATTGCTGTCAACGATTGTCAGTCTGGTTTTTCCAGGACAAACGGGCGGTCATCTCGTGACCGGAACCGGTCGAACGTAGGATCGCTCCGTGCAGGTCGGCGTTGTCTTCCCGCAGACCGAGATCGGGCCGGACCCCGGCGGTGTGCGCGAGCTCGCGCAGGCAGCGCAGGAGCTCGGCTATGCGCACCTGCTCGCCTACGACCACGTGCTCGGCGCCGACGTGTCCGGGCGGACCGACTGGCCGGGGCCGTACACCGCCGAGCACGAGTTCCACGAGCTCATGGTCCTGTTCGGCTATCTCGCCGCGGTCGTGCCGGGGCTCGAGCTCGTCGCCGGGGTGCTGGTGCTGCCGCAGCGGCAGACCGCGCTCGCCGCGAAACAGGCGGCGGAGGTCGACATCCTCACCGGCGGCCGGTTCCGGCTCGGGGTCGGCCTGGGCTGGAACTTCGTCGAGTTCGAGGCGCTCGGCGAGGAGTTCCGGAACCGCGGCCGGCGGGTCGAGGAGCAGATCGAGGTCCTTCGACGGCTCTGGACCGAGCCGGTGGTCGACTTCGAGGGGCGCTGGCACCGGATTCCGGCCGCCGGGATCAATCCGCTGCCCGTGCAACGGCCGATCCCGATCTGGATCGGCGGCTCGGCGGAGGCGGCTCTCAGGCGCGCTGCACGGCTCGCGGACGGCCTCTTTCCGCAGCGGCCGCTGGAGGGCGGCTGGCCCCGGACGATGGAGCAGTTTCGGGGCTGGGCGGCGGAGGCCGGGCGCGACCCCGCCACGATCGGCGTGGAGGCGCGGATCGACGTCTCCGCCGGGACTCCCGACGACTGGCGCGCGGCTGCGGAGGAGTGGCGGGCGCTCGGCGCGACGCACCTCTCGCTGACGACGATGCGCGGTGGGCTCGCCGGGGCCGAAGGCCACGTCGGGCGCATCCGCGAGGCGGCCGAAGCGCTGCTTTAGCCCGGCCAGGCCTCGACGAGCTTCGCGCGCGTCGCGGCCAGGTGCTCGGGCATCACCTTCACGTCTGCGAGCACCGGCATGAAGTTCGTGTCGCCGGCCCAGCGCGGGACGACGTGCAGGTGGACGTGGTCGACGACGCCCGCGCCGGCGTCCCGGCCGAGGTTCCACCCGAGGTTGTAGCCGTGCGGCTCGTACGTTGCGGCGAGGGTCGCCTGGGCGTCGACGGCGAGGTGGTGGAGCTCGAGCACCTCCTCGTCGGAGAGGCCGGCGAACTCCCCGACGTGGCGCACCGGAGCGACCATCACGTGGCCGGACGAGTACGGGAACTTGTTCAGCAGCACGAACGCGCGCTCGCCGCGGTGCACGACCAGCCACTCCGTGTCGTCTCCGGCCGCGGCCAGGCAGAAGATGCACCCGTCCTGCTCGTCGGCCTGCTCGATGTACTCGAGCCGCCACGGCGCCCACAGCGGTCGTGTCACAGCGACCTCAGCAGCTCGACCATCGTCTCGCCAACCGCGTCCAGGCTCCGCACGGACACCGCGGCCAGGTTGTCGCACCTCCGGTGCCAGCACGGGAAGTCGAAGTCGATCAGGTCGATCGACGGGACGCCTTGCGCGGTGAAGGCGTAGTGGTCGTCGAGAATTGCGGGTCCGGCACCGCTCGGGAAGACGGAGCCGACGCCGACCCGGAGCGCGGCCGCCCGCAGCTTCGCCCACAGCCGGGCGTCGGAGTTCAGCTCGCGCGGGATCGACAGGTCCTTGTCGCCGACAAAGTCGAGCAGGATCATCGCCTGCGCCTTCCGGTACCGCGGTGCCGCCGCCTTCGCGCCCCTGATCCCGGACGTGAGGAAGTCGCTGTCCGGTACGCCCGCAGGAGCCTCCTCGCCGTCGAGCGCGAGGAAGAGCACGGACGGGCGGATCGCCCGCGGCTTGATCGTCCTCGCGAGCTGCACGAGCACTGCGGTGCCGGAGGCGCCGTCGTTGGCACCGACGAAGTTCGGCAGGTCCTTGGTGTCGTAGTGCGCGGCCACGACGACGTAGCGGCTCGGGTCGCGCCCCCGCACGAAGCCGACGACGTTCTGGAGGCCGCCGGGCACGGGCTGGTATGCCCCGCGCGGCAGCGCCGCCTTGAGCTGGCTCGCAAGCTTCCGGGACGCCGCCGACCCCGCGGGTCGCGGCCCGAGCGCGACCTGGCGCGCGAGCCAGCTCCACGCGCCGCGCCCGTCGAAGCGGTCGACGGTCGCCTTCGGCGCCGGCGCCGCCAGTGCGAGGACGGCGGCGATCACGGGGAGCGGATTCAGCTCTCCTCGCGATCCACGTCAGCGTGGGGCCCAGCACGCGTGCCAGGAGCGGCCGCGAGCGTTCGGGCCGTCTCGACCACCTCCGCGACGAGGGTCGCGAGATGCTCGGAGCGGGTGCCCGGGTGCAGGATGCAGGCGCGTAGCGTCTCGCGGCCGCCGAAGACGGTCCCGGTGACGAAGGCCCGGCCCCGCGCTTGAACCGCCTCCGGCAGCGCGCGGTTGACCTCGTCCAGCCGAGCGGGCGGACAGCCCGCCGGGCACGCGCGAAAGGCGACGATGGACGTCTCGGGCGCGGCGGCCAGCTCGAGCTCGGGCTCGCGCTCGACGAGCGCCGCCAGCTCGCGGGCGAGCTCGTTCGCACGTACCACCTGCGCGGCGATGCCAACGCGCCCGCGCGCCGCGATCGTGGCCCAGGTCTTCAGCGCGCGGAACGGCCGTGTCTGCTCGAGCCCGTACTCGGCGAACGTCCCGACGGACTCGCCTGCGCCCTGGCGCAGGTACGGCGGGATGAGGCTGAACGCGTCGCGCAGGTCGTTGCCGCGCTGCACGAGCGCGCAGCCGGCGTCGACGGGAACGCCGAGCCACTTGTGCGGATCGAGCGCCAGCGAGTCGGCCCTCTCCATGCCCAGATAGCGCGCGGAGATCGCCGGGTCGAGGACGCCGAACGCTCCGTAGGCGCCGTCGACGTGGAACCAGAGGCCCTCGGCGGCCGCGACGTCGGCGAGAGCCTCGAGCGGATCGATCAGGCCGGCATTGACAGTGCCGGCCGATCCGACGAGCAACGCGGGCACCGCCCCGCCGGCGCGATCCTCCGCGATCGAGGCGCGCAGCGCGACGGCGTCGAGCCGGCCCCGGTCGAGCGGAACGTCTCGCGTCGACCCCCTGCCGAGGCCGAGCAGCTCCAGAGCCCGTCCCACGCAGCTGTGGGCCTCGGCCGGCACGTAGGCGACGAGCTGGGGTGCGCGGGCGAGGCCGTCGCGGCGCACGTCGTGCCCAACGGCCGCCAGCGCACGGCTGCGAGCACCGGCGAGGCAGACGATCGTCGCGGCCGATGCGCCGCTCGTGAGCAGCCCGGCGCCCGGCTCGTGCGGGAAGCCGACGAGCTCGGCCACCCAGCGCACCACGGCGCGCTCGAGGTGAACGTCGGCGTGATCGCCCCCGACGACGCTCGGGTTCATCGCGGCCGCGGCCAGCGACGCGACGACGCCGGCGGCGGAGGGCGGCGAGTTCACCCAGCCGAAGAAGGCGGGATGGCCGTTCCCCATCCCATGGGGCAGGACGTCGCGCAGCACGGTGGCAACCAGGTCGTCGAGCGTGGCCGCGCCCTCCGGGAGCGGCAAGTCGAGCAGCCGCTCGCGCAGGTCGTCGGGGACCCGCTGCCAGACCGGGCCCGACGGTAGTGCCGCGAGGTGGTCGGCGACGCCGTCGACGAGCGCGTGACCGGCGCGCCGTAACGCCTGCAGCTCGGATTCGCGGGTCAGAGCCAGCGCTTGTAGCGGAAGAACCCGACGAGCGAGATGACGATCACGGCCATCACGCCGATCACGGTCCAGAAGCCGATCGGCTGCGCCTCGCCGGGGAACTTGACGTTCATGCCGAAGATGCCGGTGATCACCGTCAGCGGGAGGAGGATCACGCTGAACACGGTCAGGACCCGCAGCACGTCGTTCTGGCGGTGCGAGATCACCGACTCGTTCGTGTCCTCGAGCGCCTCGACGACCTCCTTGTAGTTGTCGAGCAGGTCCCAGATCCGCTCGGCGGCATCGACGATGTCGTCGAAGTAGAGCTCGAGGTCCTCGGGCAGGTACCGCTCCACTCGCCCCTCGAGGACGCGCAGCGTCGAGCGCTCCGGCTTGATGATCTTGCGGTAGGAGATGATCTCCTGCTTCACGTTCGAGATGTCGCGGACGACGTCCTCGGCCCGCCCCTCGAACATCTCGTCCTCGATCGTGTCGAGCTTGTGTCCGATCTTGTCGAGGATCGGGAAGCAGTAGTCGAAAAGGTCGTCGAGGACGTGGTAGAGCAGGTAGCCGGAGCCCTTCGAGAACAGGCTCTGCTGGAGCTCCTCGTCCTCCTCGGAGCGCCGGAAGAGGCGCGTCACCGGCAGGAGCTCGACGTTCGGCAGCGTGATCAGGAAGTCCGGGCCGAGGAAGAAGTCGAGCTCGGCCGCGTTCAGCCGCTGGATCGTCTTGTCGTACGCGGGGAAGTGGAGGACTCCGAAGAGGTACTCGGGGTACTCGTCGATCTTCGGCCGCTGGCGCTTGGAGAGGACGTCCTCGAGGTCGAGCGGGTGCCAGCCGAACCGCTCGGCGAGCTGCTCCGCCTCCGCAGGCGTCGGCGAGGTGAGGTGAACCCAGGTGAGGCCGCCGGCGGTGAGCTCAGCGAGCCGCGGCGCCGCCGGCGCGACCGCCTCGGTGACGACACGCGTGCGCGGCCGCTTGATGCGGGGCAGGCTCGGCACGGGTACTGAGGGGGTCGTCGGTCAGGAGCATCGTCTTCCAATTCTATCCCGCTGCCGGGGACAGGATCTCTCTCCGCCCAGGCGAGCGCCGTGCCTCGCGCGGGATCGACCGCTCGATCGCGAGCGAAGCGAGCCCGGCGGCGAGGCAGATGCCGCCCGCAATGCCCCAGATTCCGTTCGGGGCGGCCGCGAGCAGCGCGCCGCCGAACGCCGGGCCGATCGTGAACCCGATCTGCCACGAGAACGCCGAGAGCGCCATGTAGCGGCCGAGCAGGGCCGGTTCCGCCAGGTCGGCGACGAGCGGGTTCTGGACGGCGCCGTGGACGCACTCGCCGAGTGCGAAGACCGCGACGGAGACGCAGAAGAGCGCGGTCGCAGCGGCGCCGGCCGCGACCGCGGCGATCACCGGCGTGAAGGCGTGCGCGGTCGCCCAGATCACCCCGAGCAGTGCGAGCATCGGCATCCGCCGCCGGCCTTCCGCCAGCCGCGCGATCGGGAGCTGCACGATCACGATCACGATCGTGTTCACGAAGAAGATCAGGCCGATCCCGCGCTCGGAGACGCCGGCGTGGTTCTTTGCGTACACCGGCAGCACCTCGAGCAGCGCGAATCCGGCGGTGATGAAGGCGCAGTTGATCGCGATCACTGCCATGAAGATCCGATTGCGGAGGACGTCGGCGTAGCGCCCCTGCAGCGCCGCCCGCTCGCGCGCCGCCGTCGGCTCGGGCACGCGAGCGATGACGACGAGCCCGTAGGCGACGAAGGTGGCGGCGTCGACGAGGAAGAGCGCGCGGAAACTCCAGGCCGAGTCCGTCGACGCGATGAACCCGCCCACGACGCCGCCCAACCCGACGCCGAGGTTCATCATCACCCGCTGCATCGCGAAGGCGACCGTTCGCTGCTCGCGGACGGTCAGGCCGGTGATCAGAGCCGACTGCGCCGGCCAGAAAGCCCCGTTGCCGACGCCGGCGACAAGGCTCGTGGCGAACGCCGCCGGGATGCTGTCCGCGAGCGCGAATCCGCCGTAGCCCGCGGTCAGGAAGACGAGCGACGCGATCAGCGTCCAGCGCGCTCCGAGACGGTCGACGAGCAGGCCCGACGCCGGCCCGGTGACGAGGCTGACGCCTCCGTTCGCAGCGAGGACGAGCCCGACGGTCCCGAGCCCGAACCCGCGGACGTTGTGCAGGTAGATGAACAGGAACGGGTAGACGATCCCGTTCCCGAACGCGTTCGCGAGGCCGCCCGCCTGGAGGATCTGCACCGACCGGGGAAGCCGCGGGTTCAGGCTGCTGAGGTAGGCGCGCGTGCGCGGCACGGGGTGAGACAGTATCCGCCTGTCCCTCCGCGACCAGTTCCTGCTCGACCCGGACGTCGTCTACCTCACGCACGGGACCTACGGCGCCTGTCCGCGGCCCGTGCTCGAGGCGTACCAGGAGTGGCAGCGGGAGCTCGAGCGCCAGCCGGCGGAGTTCCTGACCAGGCGCTGGGACTCGCTGCTCTGGGAGGCGCGCGTGGCCCTGGGTAGCTACCTCGGAGCGCGCGCGGACGACCTCGTCTTCGTCCCGAACGCGACGACCGCGATGAACACGGTCGCCCGCTCGCTGGCTCTCGAGCCCGGCGACGAGGTGCTGACGACCGACCACGAGTACGGCGCGGTCGACCTGACCTGGGCGGCGACGGGTGCGCGCGTCGTCCGTCGCCCGCCCGAGTCGCTGTGGGAGGGGCTCTCGGAGCGGACGCGGGTGTTGTCGGTGAGCCACGTCGTCTCGCACACGGGCGCGATCCTGCCCGTGGCCGAGCTCTGCGCGCGGGCGCGCGAGGCGGGCGTGCTCGCGGTCGTCGACGGCGCGCACGCACCGGGGCAGGTGCCGGTCGACCTCGCGTCGATCGGGGCGGACGCCTATGCCGGGAACTGCCACAAGTGGCTGTGCGCGCCGAAGGGCGCGGGCTTCCTCTGGGCGCGCGAGGAGCTGCAGGCGCGCATCGACCCGCTCGTCGTCAGCTGGGGCTGGCGCCAGGAGGCGTTCGGGCAACGGCACAGCTGGCAGGGAACGCGGGACCCGGCGGCCTGGCTCGCAGTGCCGGCGGCGATCGAGTTCCAGCGGGAGTGGGGGTGGGACGAGGTGCGCCGCCGGTGCCATGCCCTTGTCGAGCGGTTCGTCGCGTCGTCGGGGCTGGCGCTAGCCGGGACGCCGTTCGCGCAGATGGTCGCCGTCGAGCTGCCGCCGTGCGACCCGGACGCAATCCAGCGCCAGCTCTACGACCGGCACCGCATCGAGGTGCCGTGCTTCGAGCACGCGGGCGGGCCGCTGCTGCGCATCTCGGTGCAGGGCTACAACACGGAGGAGGACGTGGAGCGGCTCGTCGCGGCGCTGCGCGCGCTGCTGTGAGTCAGACGGTCACGATCCGGTCGAACTCCTCCAGCATCCGCGCAAGCTCCGGCGGAGTCAGCCAGCTGCCGCTCAGCCACGCCAGGTCGTCGTCGGTCGCCCCACGGGCGACCGCGCAGCCCTTTCAGACGTAGACCGGAACCTGATTGTCGAGGAGCTTCCGGACCAGCTCCCGCGCGGGCGGGATGCCGACTCCCTCGACACCCTCCGCCGTCTCTTGCGCGACGAGCTCCGTCGCGTCGCCGACGAGCACGACGGCACAGTCCTGGCCGGCCTCGACCGAGCCGTTCGCTGCGATGTGGAGAGGGAGCGACGCCTTCGTCGCGTCTGCGGTGCCTGCCGTCGCGAGGTAGAGAACCTTCATCGACCACCTCCTGGAACGAATCGTGCGGCGCGGGTCTTCGACCCGCGCCGCACCGGTACCGGACTCAGTACCACTTGCCCTTCGCGAACCCCCCGAAGAATAGGAGCCCGACGAGGGCGATGATCAAGCCGATGAACCAGTGGCTGAGGACGATCGCCAGGACGATCCCGACGATCACGAGGATCCCGCCGAGGCTGATGCCGCCGATGAATCCCCTGCCTTCACGGTTACGTGCGAGTTCTGCCACCTGACCCCCTTTCAGTCGCGTTGTCAGGTGCCCATGCCCACCTGGGCGCCCCGCGAATCCGAGTCGTTTGTCCTCGGGCCGTCGGTGGAACCCATGATCGATGGGCAGAGGGCTGACGAGCGGCGGGACGGGTCGCCACGGGGCGGTCGCGGACGAGCTACGGCTCCTGCTTGCCGACGTGCGCGACGAGGCGCAGAGCCTCGTCCACGAGCTGAAGAAGCAGCCGCGGTGGAAGCAGCTGTACCTCGCGGCGCGGCTCCTGTCCGCGCTCTCCCGGGACGAGAAACGCCACCCGCCGCGCGAACAGGAGACGATCGCTGGCGGCGGGAACGGAAACGCAGGGGCGGAGCCTGGGCCGCAACCCGAGCGGCATGAGCCGAAGCTGCCCGATCCTCTTCTGCGCGACCTGTCGCGCGCGGACTGGGTGGCGGTCTTCAAGCGCGCCGCGAAGGAGACCCTCGACGACAACATTCCGATGATCGCGTCCGCCCTCGCGTACAGCTCGTTCCTCGCGATTCCGTCGATCCTCCTGGTCACGGTCGGCGTCTTCACGCTCGCGACAGGGCCGGGGACGATCAACAGCCTGATCGAGCACTTCGCGACCGTGATGCCACAGCAGGCCACGCAACTGATCAGCGACAGCCTGCACCGGCTCGACCAACAGACCGGAACGACCGTGACGATCACGATCATCGGGTTCCTGCTGGCAGTCTGGTCGACGACGGGCGCGATGACGAGCTTCATGACCGCGCTCAACATCGCCTACGACCGGAAGGACAGCCGGAAGTTCATCAGGAAGCGCGTGGTCGCACTGACGATGGCAGCGGCAATCGGATTTGCGTTCCTCCTCGTCGCCGGGCTGCTGATCCTCGGCCCTCATCTCGAGCGTTGGCTGGGCGACGCGCTCGGCATCGAGGGGGTGCTGAAGTACGTCTGGTGGACGGCGCAGTGGCCGGTCCTCCTGCTCGGCCTGCTCGCGGCGTTCGCCACGCTCCTGTGGCTGGGGCCGGACGTCGAGCAGCCGCGCTGGCGCTTCGTCACCCCCGGATCGGTGATCGCCGCGCTCGTCTGGCTCGCGGTCTCGGGACTCTTCGCGGTCTACACCGCGAAGTTCGGCTCGTACAACAAGACCTGGGGCTCGCTGTCGGCGGTGATCGTGATGCTGACCTGGCTCTGGCTGACCGCCCTCGCCCTGCTCTTCGGCGCGGAGGTGAACGCCGAGATCGAGCGGAGCCGCGAGCTGCGGAAGGGCGAGCACGCCGAGCGCGATCTTCAGGCGCCCGCGAAGAGCTGAGCGGGAGTCAGGCAGGCGGTAGCGTTGCGGGCCGGCAAATGCGCCAGCTCGTCATCCTCCTGGTTGCCGCGGCTTTGACAGTCGCGTCGGGCGCGGCGTCCGCGCCGGCCCGCCCGCCGACGCGAGGCATGCCGGACGCCGTGGCTTGCTCGGCGCGCGGACTGGCCACTGTCGTGAGCTGTCGGATTCTGCTCAAGCCGACTGCGGTCGTCGCGCCAGGCGAGCTGCTCTACTCCCTCTTCGGGGCGTGGCGCTGGTCGCCGGCGACGCCCGACCCTCCGTTCGGCTACGTGCGTTCCGGGAAGGCGCCTCCCGGCCCACCCGTCGTCTACTGCGTTCGCGCCCCTTCGTCGATCCGTTGCTCGACTCGGCAGGGGTACGTCGTCAAGACGGGCGTGACGGTCGGCCTGTACTGGCGCGGGCGGATCAAGTGGACGTAGCCCACAGGCCTAAGGCCGCTCCCTGTTCAGTGCGCCTGGCAGGAATCGAACCTGCGACCTTGCGCTCCGGAGGCGCACGCTCTATCCCCTGAGCTACAGGCGCGTTCAGGGGCCAGTGTAGCGGCGGGCCGGGGAAGGTTCCCCGCCGCCGCGCCCGACCCGTGCGGGCGCGGCCCACGACGGCTGGATCATCAGAGAACCGGAGCGAATCGTCATGGCCGCGCGTGGGCGCGGACATGGATTCGCGGAGGTTGGCGACGGAGGCGCACGCTCTATCCCCTGAGCTACAGGCGCGTTCGGGGCCGTAGTGTACCGGCATGGAGCTGACGGCCCGGATCGTCACCCTCGACCTTGCAGAGACTTTTCGGATCGCGCGCGAGTCGCGCGACGACGTCGAGGTCGTCGAGATCGAGATCCGCCACGAAGGTATCTCGGGCTTCGGCGAGGCGACGCCCATCGAGCGGTACAGCGAGTCGGCGGAGTCGGCGCTCGCGTATGTCGAGAGCGTCGCGGGCGAGCTGGGGGACGATCCGTTCGCGCTCGAGGACGTCCTGCAGCGCCTGCCCGCCGAGCAGTTCGCCGCACGGGCGGCGATCGACGCGGCGCTGCACGACCTCTCCGGGAAGCTGGTCGGCGAACCGGTCTGGCGGCTGCTCGGGCTCGAGCGGATGGGGCCGCCGACGTCGTGGACGATCGGTCTCGGCGATCCGGATGAGATGGCTCGCAAGGCGGAGCGGGCGCGCGCGGGCAAGCGGTTCCGGCGACTGAAGCTGAAGCTCGGCGGGCGCGACGGGCTCGACGTCGAGCGGGTGCGCGCCGTCAGCAGGGTGAGCGACGTGCCGCTGCAGGTCGACGTGAACGAGTACTGGACGCTCGACGAGGCGCTCGACGCGCTGCCCCAGCTCGAGGAGCTCCGGGTCGAGTACTGCGAGCAGCCGCTGCCTGCGGGCGACGAGGGCGGGGCAGCCCTGAAGAAGGCCTCGCCGCTTCCGATCTACGTCGACGAGGACTGTCACACGCTCGCGGACGTCGACGCCTGCGCCGAGATCGCGAACGGGATCAACATCAAGCTGGCGAAGTCGGGCGGAGTCCGGGAGGCCGTACGGATGGCGCATGCGGCGCGCGCACGCGGGCTGGGGGTGATGCTCGGCTGCATGGTCGAGAGCGGCCTCGGCATCGCGCCCGCCGCGGCGATGGCCAGCCTGTGCGACCACGTCGACCTCGACGGGAACCTGCTGATCGCGTACGACCCGTGGCCGGGAGTCGAGCTGATCGACGGAATCCAGACACCGTCGGACCAGCCGGGCCTGGGTGTCAGGCATGCGCCCCAGGCCGTGACGGAGCCCTGACGACACCCGGGTGGCACACAAGCGCTACCTGATCCTCGCCGAGGGCCGCTCGGGCGACCCGCACTACGGGAAGACGATGCGCGGCGTCGTTCGCTACGGAACCGAGCCGGTCGTCGCGATCGTCGACTCGGAGCGGCCGGGTGAGACCTACGAGGGGATCCCGATCGTCGCCACCGTCGAGGAGGGCGTCACGTTCGAGCCGACGACGGCGCTCGTCGGCGTCGCCACGTCGGGCGGCCGCTTCCCGCCGGCGTGGCGCGAGCTGCTGAAGAGTGCGATTGCCGCCGGCCTCGACCTGGAGAACGGGTTGCACGAGTACGTCAGCGACGACCCCGAGCTGGCCGCGCTCGCGGAGCAGAGAGGGGTCGAGCTCCGCGACCTCCGCAAGCCGCCACCCGGGTTGAACGTCCCGACCGGCGAGAATCTCGAGGTCCCCGCAAAGATCGTGCTCACAGTCGGCTCGGATTGCGCGATCGGGAAGATGACCGTGGCGCTCGAGCTCGACCGCGAGACCCAGAGGCGCGGCCTGCGCTCCGTCTTCGTCCCGACCGGCCAGACCGGGATCGCGATCGCGGGGTGGGGGATATCGGTCGATGCGGTCGTCTCCGACTTCCTCGCCGGCGCCACGGAAGGGCTGGTCGTCGAGGGCGCGCGACGCGGCGGCGAGCTCCTCTGGGTCGAGGGGCAGGGCTCGATCGTCCACCCGGCATACTCGGGCGTCACGCTCGGACTGATCCACGGCTCCGTCCCACACGCGTTCGTGCTGTGCCACAAGGCCGGGACGACCGAGGTCGAGGGCTTGCCGGGTCACCCGTTGCCGTCGCTCCCTGAGCTCGTCGCGCTGCACGAGGCGATCTCGCTGCCGCGCCGCAAGGCTCGGGTCGCCGCGATCGCGCTGAACACGCGCGATCTCGATGAGAGCGGCGCCCGAGCCGCGATCGCCGAGACGGAGGCGGAGACCGGCCTGCCGGCCGACGATCCGGTCCGGTTCGGCTCCGCACGGCTGGTCGACGCCGTCCTGGCGGTGCTCCCTTGACACGAACACGTGTTCGTACTACAGTGGCGAACACATGTTCGCACGAATCGCTGTCATCGTCGGGCTGTTGACCATCGGCGTCGCCTTCAGCGCTCGCACCTCGCACAGCGCGGGCCCGCAGCAGAGCTACGTCGTCCGCGGCGGAGACACGCTCTGGACCATCGCAGCGTCGCACTACGCCGGCGACCCGCGCGAGGGCGTGTGGCGGCTGCAGGATCGGAACCATCTCGCCGGCACGGTGCTTCGGCCGGGGCAGCGGCTCGTCCTTCCGTAACGGCGCGTCCTTCCGTCGCAGACGCCCACCTAGACTGGCGAGGCGATGGATCTCGACATCGTCTTCTTCGGCACGTCCGGGTCGATGCCGACCGCCGACCGCGCGCCGACGGCACTCCTGATCCGGCGAGGCGGCGAGCGGCTGCTCTTCGACTGCGCGGAGGGCACGCAGCGGCAGATGCTCCGCTCGAACGTCGGGCTACTCGACCTGCGCGAGGTATTCCTCACGCACTACCACGCCGACCACTACCTCGGGCTCCCCGGCATGCTGAAGACGTTCGCGCTCCGCGGGCGCGACGTGCCGATCACGATCTACGGCCCGCACGGCCTCTCCGACCTCTTCACGGCGCTTCGCCGCATCTTCGGGAAGCTGACGTACCCGTACGAGCTCGTCGAGCTGCGACCCGGCTCCGTCCTCGACCGGGGCGACTATCGGCTCGTCACGTTCCCGGTCGCGCACAGCGCCTCGTCCGTGGGCTATGCACTCATCGAGGATGACCGGCCCGGACGCTTCGACGTCGAGACGGCCGACGCGCTCGGGGTCCCGCCGGGTCGCGAGCGGGGCGTCCTCCAGCGGGGCGAGCCGATCACGCTCGCAGACGGCCGGCTCGTCACGCCCGACCAGGTGCTCGGTCCGCCGCGGCCGGGCCGCACCGTCGTCCTCGCCGGCGACACGGCACCCTCCCCGACCGTGCTCGAGGCGGCGCGCGGCGCGGACGTGCTCGTCCACGAGGCGACGTTCCTGGAGGACGAGCGCGATCGCGCACGGGAGACGGCCCACTCGACGGCGCTCGACGCGGCCGAGCTCGCCCTGGCCGCGGACGTCCGCCTGCTGGCGCTTACGCACCTCTCGAACCGGTACTTCGGCCCCGACGCGGCACGCGAAGCCCGCACGGTGTTCGCCGAGACGGTCGTTCCGAGGGACTTCGATATCATCGACGTCCGCTTCCAGGAGCGGGGTGGACCGCAGCTGATCAAGGGGGGCGCGCTCCCGCGCCGCGGTGATCAGGCGCCCGCCCAGCACGCCGTTCCAGTGCCCGAGGAGTCCGCCCGATGACGAAGATGGTGCAGGTCGCGCTCGCCGAGGATGTCGCCGACGCCGAGGAGATCCAGGAGATCCTCACCGCCGCCGGCATCGCCTCGGAGCTCGAGACGGCCGTCGAGCACCACCCCAGCTCGACCGAGGACGCGCCGCAGAAGGTCCTCGTTCCGGAGGCGTCGCTCGAGGCCGCGCAGCATGCGATCGAGTCGATGACCGATCCGGGCGAACTGATCGCGGACGCGTAACCGGCGGCCGTGCGGCGGCTGATCGGTCCGGCGCTGCTTCTGGCGGCGACCGTCGGAGCTGCATCCGCCGCAACCGGGGCCGGGCCGAAGCGGCTGTTCGCCCGCGCCGGCTCCGTCTACGCGACGGTCAGCTACGTCGAGCGCAAGCCGGGCGTCGAGTACACGTCGCTGCGGGTCAAGATCGACCGTGAGGGGCGCACGGTGCTGGACGCGCCGATCGCGACGGCCGGCTGCCGGCCGTGCGGGGCATTCAAGCCGGTCGCGCTGCGGGTGCGCGACCTGGACGGCGGCGAGCCGGAGGTCCTCTTCGACATGTACACCGGCGGCGCCCACTGCTGCAGCGCGCTGGTCGTGTTCCGCTTCGACACCGCATCCGGCCGCTACCGCCCGACGTTTCTCGACTTCGGCAACTACGGCTACCGACTCGTCGACCTGAACCACGACGGGGTGCCGGAGTTCTCGCACTTCGACGAGCGGTTCGTCTACACGTTCACGGCCTACGTCTTCTCCGCCGCGCCGATCCAGATCTCGACCTTCCGCGCCGGGCGGCTCGCGCACCTCACGCGGTTCTTCCCCGCCCAGGTGAGAGAGGACGCAGCGTCGCTCTGGCGCACCTACCTCAAGCAGCGCGACGAGCCGGACGTCGACATGCGCGCCTACGTCGCGGCGTATGTCGCCGACCAGTTCCTGCTCGGCCGCTCGGCGGAGGCCCAGCGCGCGCTCGACCTGGCCCTTCGCCGCGGCGACCTCGGAACCGGAAAGCAGCTGCTCGGGCTGCCCGCGGGAAAGGCGTTCGTCGCGACGCTGCTTGCAGACCTGCGCAAGTGGGGCTATATCCGATCCTCGTGATCGCCGGGAAGCGGATCGACGACCTGCTCGCGGACGCGCGCAGCGGTTTTGCGCGGCTGACGGCCGAGCAGGCGTACGCCGCGATGCAGGACGGCGCCGTGCTTGTCGACGTTCGCCCCGGCGACGAGCGGCGACAGCATGGCGGAGCCATCCCAGGGGCGCGCCACTTCCCACTCTCGGCCGCCCTCTGGCGCCTCGACGAGGTCTCGCGCGATACGCGCATCGTCCTCATCTGCTGCCGCGGCTGGTCCTCGAGCTTCGCCGCCGCCGGCCTTCCGGTCGCGCCCGCAGGGCCGTCCGACGCGCCGGGCTAGACTGCCGCCGACGCCGTTCCTTTAACCCGGTCCTGCGAGGCCGGAAAGGAGTGAGATGACAGCAGCACAGGCGCCCGCCGGGCAGCGGGTCCTGCTCGACGCAGACGCGCTCGGCCGCACCCTCCACCGCATCGCCCACGAGATCATCGAGCGCAACGAGCAGCTCGACGACGTCGCCCTCATCGGGATCCACACGCGCGGCGTGCCGCTCGCGCAGCGCCTCCGCCGTCTGATCGAGGAGTTCAGCGGCGTCGAGGTCGCGCTCGGCACCGTCGACATCACCTTCTACCGCGACGACGTGCAGGTGCGCGGCGGCGAGGCTCCGCTGCACGCCCAGCCGCTCGTCAGGTCCACGCGACTCGAGTTCCCGCTCGAGGGCCGCACCTGCGTCCTCGTCGACGACGTCCTCTACAGCGGCCGCACGATCCGCGCCGCGATCGAGGCGCTGTTCGACTACGGCCGGCCGGCGCGCGTCCAGCTCGCAGTCGTGGCCGACCGCGGTCACCGCGAGCTGCCGATCCGCCCGGACTACGTCGGCAAGAACCTCCCGACGGCACGCGGCGAGCGCGTCCAGGTGCAGCTGCTCGAGGTGGACGAGGTCGACCAGGTTCTGCTCATCGCTCAGGAGGAAACACCGTGACGGAGATCCACCTCGTGCGGGACGAGCTCCTCCCGCCGTCCGACCCGCCGCCGCGGCGGCACCTGATCTCGATCGCCGACCTGACGCGCGACGACGTCGCGCGCCTCCTGCGGACTGCCCGCAGCTTCGAGCGCTCGCTCGAGCGCGAGCTGAAGAAGCTGCCGACGCTCCGAGGCCGCACGGTCGTCAACCTCTTCTTCGAGTCCTCGACGCGCACCTCGTCCAGCTTCGAGCTCGCCGCCAAGCGGCTGTCCGCCGACGTCATGTCGGTGAAGTCCGCGGGCTCGTCGGTGGAGAAGGGCGAGTCGCTGAAGGACACGGCGCTGACGCTCGACGCCTACGACCCGGACGTGATCGTCATCCGCCATCCGCACATCGGCGCGCCGAACCTCGTCGCGCGTGTGACTGGCGCGCACATCGTCAACGCGGGCGACGGAAAGCACCAGCATCCGACGCAGGCCCTGCTCGACCTGTACACGATCGAGGAGCACGTCGGCCCCCTCGAGGGGCTGCACGTCGCGATCGTCGGCGACGTGCTCCACTCGCGCGTCGCGCGGTCGAACATCCAGGCGCTGGCGCTGATGGGTGCCCACGTGACGCTCGTCGGGCCGCCCTCGCTGATCCCGCGCGGGATCGAGGCGATGGGCTGCGGGGTCAGCATCGACATCGGCGCCCTCGCCGCCGCGGACGTGGTCTACGTCCTGCGAATGCAGCGCGAACGGATGGAGGCGGGCGAGAACTACGTGCCGAGCCTGCGCGAGTACACGGCGCGCTGGGGGGTGACGCCGGAGCGGCTGCGGCCGGGGCAGAAGGTGATGCATCCGGGGCCGATGAACCGCGGCGTCGAGATCGACCCGCGGGTCGCGGACTCGGCGGAGGCGCTGATCGAGACGCAGGTGCGCGCGGGCCTCGTCGTCCGCATGGCCGTGCTCTACGACCTGCTCACGCACGGGCCGGTCGAGGTGAAGGCGGAAGCCGCGGCAGTCGGGGAGGTGGCGTGATGCTCTACGTCAAGGACGCGCCGAAGGACGATCTGGTCGTCCGCAGCGCACGGGTGATCGACCCCGTCGAGGGGATCGACGAGGTGCTGGACGTCCGCGTAGACGGCGGCGTCATCTCTCAGATCGGGCTGAACGTGAGTTCGAACGGCCACCGAGTGGTCGAGGGGCGCGGCCTCGTGCTCGCGCCCGCCTTCGTCGACCCGCACGTCCACCTGCGCACGCCGGGCCGCGAGGACGAGGAGACGATCGCGACGGGCACGGCCGCGGCCGCGGCCGGTGGTTTCTGCGCGATCCTGGCGATGCCGAACACCGATCCCGTCGTCGACTCCGCGGCGGTGCTCGGGGCGCTCGTCGAGGCAGCGCGGACCGAGGCCGAGGTGCCGGTCGGCTTCCTCGCGGCGATCACGAAGGGCCAGCAGGGCCAGGAGCTGACCGAGATGGCGGAGCTCGCCGACGTGGGCGCGGCCGGCTTCTCCGACGACGGCCGGCCCGTGGTCGCGCCGGGGTTGATGCGGCGGGCGCTCCAGTACCACGGGTTCACCGGCCGTCGGATCGCCGTGCACTGCGAGGAGCCGACGCTCTCTCGCGGCGGCGAGATGCACGAGGGCGAGGTCTCGGCCGAGCTCGGCTTCGGCGGCTACCCGTCCGTCGCCGAGAGCGTGATGGTCGGCCGCGACCTCGCGCTGGCCGCGTACGAGCAGCAGCCCATCCACGTCCTGCACCTCTCGGCGCGGGAATCGGTCGACGAGCTGCGCCGCGCGCGAGCCGACGGCGTCCTGGCGACCGGTGAGGCGACGCCCCATCACCTCGTCCTCACGGACGAGGCGGTGCGGTCCCTCGACCCCAACCTGAAGATGAATCCGCCCCTGCGCAGCGCGACCGACCGGTCCGCGCTGATCGAGGCGTTGCGTGATGGGACAATTTCCGTCGTGGCGACGGATCACGCCCCGCACGCGCAGCACGAGAAGGACGTCCCGTTCGAGGAGGCGCCCTTCGGCGTGACGGGCCTGGAGACCGCGTTCGCCGCGCTGAACACGCACCTCGTCGAGCCGGGACTGCTGCGGCTTCCGACGCTGCTCGAGCGGATGTCGGCCGGGCCGGCGCGCGCATTCGGGCTGGAGGAGCCGCGGATCGCCGTCGGAGCTACCGCGAACCTCGTCCTGCTCGATCCGGGTGCGACCTGGCGAGTCGGCGACGACGGCTTCCGCTCCCGCTCCGCGAACTCGTGGCTGCTCGGCGAGACGCTGAAGGGCAAGGTGCGGCTGACCGTCGCAGCGGGCCGGGTGGCGTTCGCCGCATGACCGTGACGACGGCGCAGGTCGAGGCATACGTGGCGGAGGTCGTCGACGCGGTCGACGACGTCGCAGAGGTGGCCGGCGCGTACGTGCTCGGGTCGGCGCTGCTCGGCGGCTTCGACCCGGAGCGGAGCGACCTCGACATGGTGGTGGTCGTCGAGCGGCCGCTCGACGCGGACGAGCGCGAGGCCGTCACGGAGGCGCTCGACGAGCTGCCTCCGCCCGGGCGGAAGCTCGAGCTCGTCGTCTACGCGGCCGGCGCCCGGCCGCC